>JAOUDR010000337.1 GCA_029859185.1 Gemmatimonadota bacterium | reverse complement strand
ATGTCCGGCGTGCGGCTGGTGGTCGAGCAGCGCCTTGCGGCATGCAAGTACTGCTGACCGCCGGGAGCCCGGTGGGACTGCGGTAAGCGCGATCGTGGTCTCTGGCGTCTCATGGGCGTATGCATCGGAGACGCGCACCCCTTGACCAGCCCAACCCCGCCCGACGCCGAGCTGATCCGACGCGCGCAGGCGGGCGACGAGGCAGCGTTCACCACACTCGCCGAGGCCTGGCATCCACGGGTCTTCCGGTGGGCCTGCGGGATCCTGGACGATGCGGACGACGCAGACGACGTAGCCCAGCAGGTGTTGGTGCGCCTGTACGCGCATCTCGGTCGCTTCCGCGGTCGGGCGCGGTTCTCCACTTGGCTCTATCAGATCACGCAGAACGCGGCGCGCGACGCGATGCGGCGGCGGGGCCGGCGCGTGCGGGCGCTTGAGCGGATGCGGGTACTCGCGCCTCCCGCCACTGCTACACCGGCTACGGATGAAGCCGTGGACCGGGCGGATGTCACCGCGCGGGCCCGCGCCGCCCTTGCCGCGCTGCCGGAGCGCCAGCGCACGGTCTTCGATCTCGTGGACCTCCAGGGCCACGCGCCGCAGGAGGCAGCGGCGTTGTTGCGCCTGAGCCCCGCGACGACCCGCGTGCACCTGATGCGTGCCCGCCGGGCCCTGCGATCAGCCGTGCTTGCCCGCGTGCCGGAACTGCTGGAGGAATCGCCATGAGGTGCGCCGAGATTCGCGAGCTCCTGCTCACCGAGGAGATCGAGGTCCTGCGTGCGCCGGACGGACCGCTTGCCGACCACCTGAAGGCATGTGCGGGGTGCCGTGCGGCCGCCGATCGGATTCTCGCGGCGCAGGCCGCCCTGGAAGCGACCGCCACCCGGCATCCCCACACCACCGCACGGGCCGCATCCGAGCGGGCGGTTGTGGAGGGGCGGGCCGCCGTCCGGGTGCGGCGGATGCGTCGCCTTGTCCCAGCGCTTCTCACGGCAGCAGCCATCACGGCCATCCTGCTCGTACCTCGCGACGAGATCCCGCCGGACGGGGTGCCTGGTGTGGCCGTCCACGCGGCGCTGCCGCCGATCGTGGAGGGCGGTGCCAATCACGTGGCCGTCATGGCGACCAACCGGCCGGATGTCACGGTGGTTTGGGAGTTCTGAGGGCAGAACGGCAGAACGGCAGAACGGCAGAACGGTAGAACGGCAGAACGGCAGAACGGCAGAACGGCAGGCCGCAGAACGAAGGTACTGCAGCAGCAAATCGCCACAAGGAGACTTCCATGCGTGCCATGTTTGGTATTGGGCTCGTGACGCTGGCGGCTGCGGCGTGTGACTCGGCGCCCCGGCTCGAGACCCGGACGTTCCCCCTCCAGTACATCGAGGCGAATACTGCGCAGGGTATCATCGAGCCGTACGTGTTCCGCGATCGAGCCAGCGGGCCGGGGGTCATGAGCTTCACGGAGAACACCGTGACGATCCGTGAGACGTCCGACAACCTCGAGAAGATCGCGCGCGTGCTGGCGGAGTTCGACGTGCCGAGTCCCTGGGTCCGGCTGCACTTCCAGCTGATCGAAGCCGACGGGAGTGGTCCGGCGGACCCGCGGATTGCCGACCTGGAGAGCGAGTTGCGCAACCTGTTCCGGTATGAGGGCTACCGACTGGTTGCCGAGGCCGTCGTGAGCGGAGCGGCCCGGAGCCAGGTGGAGCAGGCCATCGGCGGCGATATCCGGTCGGCGGAAGGCTACATGCTCGGCGTCGACATCGGCGAGATCCGCACGATCGGTGAATCGGGCTATGTGGCCCTGAACGTCCACCTGCGGTCCCCCTATGGCGCCGGCCTGGCCACGCGGATCAACGCTCGCACCGGCCAGACCCTCGTCCTGGGGAACGCTCGGCTCCGCGAAGGCAGCGGCACGATGATCCTGGCGGTGCGGCCGGAGTTTGCGAAGCAGTAGGGGGGCGCAGCGCGCACGGCATCTTTCCACGCCGGATTGCCATTGTCAGTCTCGCGGTGGCGCCACTGGTCCCCGCCCGGAGGGACGGCCGGCTGGTGAGAGCGCGTAGAGGCGTCAGTTCACTGACAGTGCCGAGCCGCGAGTCTCACTCGCGCCTTTGCGGCTGGGAGGCGCGGCTGAGAGCCGCGGCTCGGCCACTGCCCCTCAAGCGGCCGATCGGGTTGTCATTGCCAGTCTCGCGGGCACGCGCTCGTCCCTGCCCGGAGGGACGGCCGGCGGGTAAGAGCGCGTGGTCAGAGCGCGTAGGTCGTCAGTTTACTGACAGCGCCGAGCCGCGAGTCTCACTCGCGGGAGGCGCGGCTGAGAGCCGCGGCTCGGCCACTGCCGCTCAAGCGGCCGATCGGGGACGGATCTGAAAAGCCCGCGTTCGCCGCTTCCCCGGTGAGGTTCGCGACATCGACCCGACTGGCCCGCAATGCCGGGAGTGCTATCTTGTGTCGGGATAGCAGTGCGACTCTCTCGGCAGAAAGGACGTTCGTGGAGCGACCTTCGGAACAGCGTCGCCGCGGAGAACGACGGCGGTTGTTCGATCGGCGATCCCCCTCCGGCCGCCGGGATGACGCGGAACGCCGGCGGGGCGACCGACGTATGGCCACCCGCCCCGTTCGCACGGAGCGCCGGCGCGTGAACGAACGCCGGCGGACTGAGCGTCGCCTTGGCGACGATCGCCGGGTCGTTCTGGCGCGCCGCCGGGGATCCCGCCGTCGGGAGACCCCCACGCCGTTCAGCATGGAGCAGCTCGAGATCCTGCGAGAGCACTTTGCGCATCCCGCTCCCGTTCGCTGTCCCGCGTGCGGCAGTCCGTTCACGCTCGGGGAACCCCGACGCCGCGGCACGGATACGGTCCGCCGGGTGAGCTGCACCGGCTGCGGCAAGGCAGCCGTGTTCACCAACACTCGGGCCGCGCGCATTCTGGTGGTCGAGGCCAAGGGTCCCATCCGTGACGCCCTCTACGGGGTCCTGGCCGCGGCGGGACACGAAGTCGTGGAGGTGGCTGACGCCGATGTAGGGCTCGCAGCCTATCAAAACGGGCCCGCCGACGTGGTCTTCCTCGATGTCCAAGCCCCGGGACGCATGCCGGCCGCGGAATTCGTCCGCCGGCTGCTCCGGGAGTACCCCGAGGCCCGCATCGTCGCGATGGCAGGGCGGCCCTCCTTCTCGGGCGTCGATCCCGTGGCCGTTACCCAGGGCCTTGGCGCCGTCCGCACCATCCGCATGCCGCTCGCCCCGGCCGACGTGCTCAAGATCGTGGAAGAGGTACGCCCCTAGTCCCATCGGCAATCGCAACTACCGCAACCGCACGGTCGTCCTCGCCGTTCCCCCCTTCAGCGCCGAGTACTGCACCGTCATCGCACCCGAGCCCCGGACCAGATACTCGATCGTCTTGGTCGTCCGTCCGGGATGGCCGCTGCGCACGAGAATCCGATCGAGAGCCTTCTGCTCGATCATCTCCGTTGGGCCAGGACGGTGCTTGTCCGGCACCCAGCCGGCCGCGATGATCTCGACATTACCGTCCACCGTGAGCAAGTCCGGGCGTACGACGTTGTTCCGCCGCCCGCGTTCCGTGATCGTGGGGATGAGCCGATCGTTCCGGATGTCGACCCGGACGCGGTAGGTATTCCCACCCATCCGCTCCACCGTGGGCTCTCCCATCGTCAGCAACGGCATCTGATCGGCATGGTACAGCGTGAACGCCATGTTCCGATGGAACAGCTCCATACCCAGAAATCGCGGGTTCACCCGTCCGAACAACTTCTTCCACCCGCCCAGCTCGACCGTGCCGTACTGCGGGTGCTCGAACGGCGCCCACTCGACGAACTGGTCGCCGAACTCCAGGAAGTCGTTGAAGAAGTACCGCGATTTCTGTCCGGCGATCGGTGAGTTCGGATCTTCCTGCTGCTTCTGTAGCAACGGGCTGTTGAAGTATTGCCCGCCGTTCCACAGCTCGTTGGAGAACGAGACAATGCCAAGGCCGTCATTGGTCCAGTCGATGGACCCACCATGGACGGTGTACAGACCCCGCCAGATCACGAGGTAGTCGTAGTACGGGAGGATGCGCTCGCCGTTCTCGCCCAACTCGTCGTACACGCGAATGTCGGACGGCGGGTAGTCG
>JAOUDR010000336.1 GCA_029859185.1 Gemmatimonadota bacterium | reverse complement strand
ACGGCCGACGGGGCGGGCGCACCGGGAGGAACTGCGACGAGTCCGGCGCGGCCGGGATACGATGCAGCAGCAACGGTGGTGTTTCGACCGTGGCGTGGTAGATGATCTCCATCGGCTCACCAGTCAGTGAGTCGACCCCGAGCACCTGCAGCCGGTACTGTCCCCACGGCAGCGCGGGATGTTCGTCCTCGAGGGCGGGAATGCGCAGCGTCGCGCTGCGTGCTGGCCCCGCCGAGTCCAGCACGATGCTGCTGCCGTCGCCGATGGCCGTGGCCGTGAGTCGGAACCACGCGGGGCGCGCGGCGCCGACCTCGATCCTCGCTTCTGCATCCGCTCCCTCGAGCTCATAGGACGCGGCCGGTGTGGCCCAGACGGCGAACGTGGTAGCGCGTACGCTGGTGAGCATCGAGTCCAGGCCGGGCCAGGAGATGGCAAGCGGAATCTCCGCGTCGGGGGTGGCCCGGACCAGCTCCTCGAGGTAGCGCCGTGCGCTGTCGGGGCGCTGCGCCGCGCGCTCCTCGGGATAGAGGGCGGCCGCCACGAGCTGGAGACCCTCGATCCGCTGCTGCGCCGTGGCCCGACTGCCCATCGCGAGCAGGCTGCGCGCAATGGAATCCGCCCGCGCATACTGGAGGTCGTTGAGCGCGCGGTGTGCGCCGCCGATCAGCTCCTCGATCGCCGAGCGTTCCTGCGCCACCGCCGGGGCGGCGGCGACGAACGCGAGCATGAGGACGAGGCCTGGCGTCAGCTTGCGCATTGCGGGTTGCGATAGCCGATGCGCAGCTCACGATTGGGCTCGACGGCCACGGTCGAGTCCCAGGGTGTGCATCCCTCGAGGCGAATCGAGATGCGGACGGTCCCGGCCGGCACCGGCCACGAGCGGAGCCCGCTCACCGCGCCCTGGGGTTTCCCGTCCACGTACAGCACCGCCGGCAGGCCGCGGGTCCCGAGGAGCACGGATCCGCTGCCGGAAACCGCGGGCTCCGGGCGCGCGGGCGATGTGGGGTTCCGGGGCCGCGTTCCGGCCGGGGGCGCCGCGGCCGCGGTGTCGGATGCGGCGGGCGGAGGGTCGGTGGGCGTGAGTGTCAGGCCGGCCATCGCGTTGACCGCAGTGGCCGTCGAGTCCACGGGTCCGCGTTCGGCCGCTGCCGGCGCGGCGGTCACCGGTGTGTCCGGTCGTTGCCAGCCGCCGCGCACGGCGAACAGGGCACCGGCAAGCACCGCCATGCCGAGGACCCCGCCACCGAAGCCTGCCAGCGACCGGAGACGGCGGGACCGCCGCTGGCGCAGCGCGGCGGGCAGGGCGCTCACCGGCGCGGTCGTCGGCGTGTACGAGGTGGTCGGTAGGAGGGTGACCGCTGCGACCTGTCCGGACCGTGCGACCGCGGCGATCGCTGCCCGCACCTGCTCGCCGTCCACGGACGCGGCGCCGCAGACCTGCCGCACCGCCTCCTCGACCGACGGCCACCGGTCTCCCGGCTTCTTGGCCAGCATGCGCGTCACGGCGTGCGCGATGGCCGGCGGACAATCGGGATCGACCGTTTCGAGTGGTGGCGGTGGGTCGAACAGCTGTTGCTTCACGACCGACGCGATGGTGCTCCCGCGGAACGGCGTGGCGCCGGTCAGCATTTCGTAGGCGACGATGCCCAGGGAATACTGGTCCGATGCCGGTGTCACCGCGTAGTCGGAGCATTGCTCCGGGCTCATGTAGGTGGGTGTCCCGATGGTGGTGCCCGCCAGCGTGAGGTCGTTGGCACCCCGCACTTTCGCGATGCCGAAATCGGCGATGAGCGCCCACCCGTCCTCGTCGATCATGATGTTCGCGGGCTTGACGTCCCGGTGCACCACGTCGTGCCGGTGGGCGTACGCCAGTCCCCGGCCCACCTGTCCCAGGATCGCCTGCGCGAGCGCCAGTGGGAGGTTGCCGCCGTGGCGCAGGATGGAGTCGAGCGTCCGACCCTCGACGTATCGCATGACGAAGTAGGCCAGATCGTCTGCTTCGTGCACCGCGTAGACCGGGATGATGTTGGGGTGGTTGAGGGATGCCACCGTGCGGGCCTCTCGCCGGAATCGCTCGGCGGTCTCCGGATTCTCCATGTGCTCCGGCAGCATCACCTTGACGGCCACGCGCCGTCCCAACGCAAGGTCGGTCGCGAGGTACACCGTACCCATACCGCCCTGTCCGAGCCGGCCCAGCAGCTCGTACTTGCCCGCCAGCGCCTCATGCAGACGGCGGAGCACCGACACCTCGGTGCGCACGTACTCCCGGTCCGCGGCCGTCAACGGCTGCGTGCGCTGCGCCGCCGTCGGCGGGTGGGCGTATCGCCGCGCGCCGCGAGAGCGGAGATCCCTCGTCGTCATTGCCAGACCCGCATTGGCGGGGGCGTCGTCGTGACGAGGACGCCGTTGATGGTCGCGCGAATCTGGCCCCAGGTCCCGGCCGTCTGCCCGTCGAACCTGGCCTCGTAGCGCCCGTCGCCCTTGTCGTCGGTCGGTCGGAACGTCCCGATGCTGGTCCCGCCCTCGTAGGAGAAGGACACATCGAGGCCGCCGGACGCGAGGGCGTTGCCGTACACGTCCTTGGTGTAGAGCGTGACACGGATGTCGTGCCCGACCTCGACCGAGTCCTTCTCCACGGTGATCACCGAGGTCGCGGCGGACGCGGGTCCGGGCAGGACCGACGCATTGAACTCCACTGAGTAGCCGCCGCCGATGGTGAGCAGCGTGTTCGTCGCGCCCGCCACGGTGCCGAGCACCCAGCCGCCAACGGTCGCGATCCCGTTGGCATCGCTGACCGCGACTGGTCCGGTCACCTGACCGTTGCCCGCCGCAATCGAAAACGTCACGGGCACTCCGGGCACCGGATTGTTCTTGGCGTCCTTGAGGAATACGGCTGGAGCGATCGGGACCGCCGTGCCGGCCACCGCGGTCTGGTTTTGGCCCGCCCAGCGCGCCATGCTCGTCGGCGGACCCGCGATGACGACGACCGTGGGCGGCGGCGCCATGACGCCCGCGCCCCCGATGGTGGCCGTGATCGTGGTGGCGCTCCCGGCCTTGTCACCCGTGAACACGGCGGTGTAGAGCCCGCCGCCTTCATCCTTGGTGCCAGCGATGTTTCCCACACTGCTGCCACCGGAGTGCGCGAACCTGACATCTAGCCCGGTCAGCGGGATGGGATTGCCATATTCGTCCGCGGTCTGCAGCGCGAGCGTGATCGTCGAGCCGGAGGGCACCGTATCGTCAGAGACGGTGACCCGAGTTCCCCACATGGACAGCGGTCCCGGCGTCCCGGTGGCGCTGAACTGCACGGACGCCCCCTCGGCGGTGGCGGTCAGGAACTGGGTCCCGGCCTGTGTGCCCAGGGTCCACGCGACCACGGTTGCGCGGCCCGTCGCGTCGCTCGTCTGGAAGCCGCCCGCCACGCTGCCGCTCCCGTTGGCGGCCGCGAACACGACCGTGATGCCCGACACCACGTTGCCGTACGCGTCCAGCACCCGCACGGACGGCGCAACGGCCACCGGGCGTGCGACCTGCTCGGTCTGGCCGTTGCCGGCCAGGATCGGGAGGGTCGCCGGCGGCCCCGGGATCACCGTGACTGTGGGGGGCGCGGTCGTCACCGTCGCGCCATTGATCGTTGCACGGATCGTCGTCGCACTCCCCGCGGTCACGCCCGAGAACGACGCGACGTACGTGCCGTCGCCGTTGTCCGCCGTCGGACTGATCGTGCCGGTCGCGGTACCGCCGGACGCCGAGAAACCGATGGTGCGGCCACCGGCGGTCAGGGGGTTGCCGTACTGGTCCCGGGTCTGGAGCGTGAGACTCAGCACCGCGCCCGCAGCGACCGTGTCGTCCGAGACGAGGATCAGCGAGGTCCCCACCGCGGCGGGCCCTGGAACGCCCGTGGCCGTCACGGTCACCGACATGGCTTGGGCCGAGACCGTGAGACGGTTCTCACCGGCCGTGGTGCCGAGCGTCCATCCCGTGACCGACGCGCGGCCCGTGCCGTCGGTGGTCTGCGTGCCGCCGGAGACGGTACCGCCGCCGGTGGTGACCGTGAAGGCGACCGTGATCCCGGACAGCGGATTGTCGAGTGCGTCGTACACGGCGGCGACCGGCGTGATCGGGACGGCCGAGCCC
>JAOUDR010000335.1 GCA_029859185.1 Gemmatimonadota bacterium | reverse complement strand
CCCGTCGCCGAACGGCGTGATGACGGATTTCGGACCCTTACCGGTGCGGCGGGAGCTGCGGGCCAAGTGGAGGGCGTGGTACGCCGATTGGACCGGCCGGAAGATGGAGATGAGCTCTTGGATGGTGAAGTTCTGGTGACCGCGCAGACGGACATCGCCTGGACGCTCCTCTTCCCGCGCACCTCGGCCATCGTCACCGATGTGGGTGCACCCCTGTCCCACGCAGCCATCGTCGCCCGCGAATTGGGCATCCCGGCCGTCGTCGGTTGCGCGGACGCCACCATGCGCTTGGGGACCGGCGACAGGGTGCGGGTGGACGGCGGGCGAGGGGTTGTGGAGATCCTCGAGGTGGCCCAATAACACCTAGGCGCGTAGCGCAACTGGGTATCGCGCAAGAAGCGGCCCGATTGGCGTGGCGAGCGATTCCGCGCGGCACCGCCACGCTGCCGGCAGGATCGAGGAGGCGCGATGATTACAGGATACCCCATCGTCTTCCTCTGTTTCTTCGTGGCGCACCCGCCGGTCGTCCAGCCAGCGGACTGTCATCCGCAGATGACTGCCAGCACCCTGCAATCCGGAACACTCGTCGGGTGGGTGCGCGCCGCTCCTGACAGCCAACCGATTGCCGGCGCCCTGATCCAGGTGTCCGGGCGCCTCGGAGACCTGCGCACGGACGCGCGCGGGCGCTTCACGCTCACGCTGCCGGGCGGTCCCTACACACTAGCGGTGCGAGCACTCGGCTTCGCCGCCCGGCGTTTAGCCGTCGGCGTCGGCCACGGAGACACCACGACCGTAGTGGTCCTGCTGGATCCCGCGCCAATCAACCTCGACGAGATCATCATCACCCCTGGGACGTATGGAATACTGAGCCAAGCAAACGTGGTTTCCGAGCAGTCACTGAGCCGCGAGTACGTCCACGCGCTGCCTCATGTCGGCGACGACATCTACCGCGTCATCGACCGGCTTCCAGGGGTGACCACGCACGACATCACCGCCAAGCTCACCGTCCGCGGAGCGCCGAACGATCAAGTGCTGGTACAGCTGGACGGCCTGAAGTTGTCCGAGCCGTTTCATCTCAAGGACTGGGATGGGTCGCTGAGCTTCATTGACGTGGAGTCCGTCGGCAAGATCGAGCTGATGACCGGCGGGTTCACGGCCGAATACGGCGACAAGATGGCGGGGGTGTTCGCCATGCACACCACCACCCCATCCCCCGATCGCACCAGGACCACCCTGGGTGTCAGCGTCATGAACCTGACGGGGAAGAGCGAAGGCGGCTTCGCCGGGGGTCGGGGGACGTGGTTGGCGTCGGCGCGCTATGGCTTCCTGGGTCCCACCTTGAAGCTCCTCGGAGAGGCGAATGGCGCCGAACCGACGTACTACGACGTGTTCGGCAAGGTGCAGTACCAGTTGGGGTCGCGGCATCTCATCGCGGGGCATCTCCTTCATGCGGGTGACGACTTCGCGGTCGTTGAAGAGGACGGGACCGACGTCCGCAGCAAATGGGGCTCGAGCTACGTCTGGATGAACTGGACGGCGGACTACACCCCCACGCTCTCGGCACGGACCATCATCTCGGGTGGTCGGCTGACGCGCAATCGACGGGGCCGCGACTACGAGCTGGGTCCCACCGCCCCTCCCAGTACGAGCGTCGCTGAGCACGGAGCGTTCACGTTCTTCGGACTGAAGCAAGACTGGAGCCTGATGGTGACGGAGCACGCGCTGCTGAGGTGGGGGATCGATCTCCGGCATGGACTGGCGGACTACGACTACCACCGATGGCGGGCGGATTGGATACCCAACACCACGGACCCCACGGCACCGGCGTGGGCGTTCCGTACCGACAGCCTCCTGCTCGCGGTCCATCCGTCCGGGGACGAAATGGGCCTCTACCAATCGACGCGGCTGAGGCTCACCGACCGACTCACGACGGAGATCGGTGTTCGCTACGATCGCCAAACACACGGGGGATACCACGGCGTGAGTCCCCGGGTGAACGTGGCGTTCCCAATGGCGCCGCGCACGACGCTACGTGCCGCGTGGGGCTACTACCGCCAGTCACAGGGACTCGATGAACTGAACGTGGCCGACGGCGACGACCGGTTCTATCCGCCGCAGCGGGCCGAACATCGCGTTCTCGGCCTGGAACACCGGCTGCCCGACGGCACGTCCTTGCGCGTTGAAGGCTATGAACGGAGGGTATCCAATCCCCGACCCGAGTACCGCAGCCTGGTGCCGATTATCGAGGCACTTTGGGAGGAAGGCGGCGGTGATCGCATTCGTGTCACGCCGACCCGCGGCCTCGCGCGCGGGCTCGAGTTTCTGGTACGGCGGGATGTCGGCGGCCGGCTAGCCTGGTCCGCAAGCTATGCGCTTGCGCGCGCTGATGAGCGGATCGATCAGGCCTGGGTGCCGCGTCCCCGCGACCAACGACACACCGTCCGGCTGGAGCTCGCGTTTCGGCCGAGACCCTCGTGGTCGTGGAGCTACGCGTGGCAGTACCACTCCGGGTGGCCAGGCACCCGCGAGGACTTCGAGGTGATGACCGCTGTCGACGGCTCGCTGTTCGTCGCTCGCACGTTCGGACCGATCCACGGCGAGCGTTTACCTGCGTACCACCGGCTCGACGTCAGGGTCTCCAAGCTGTTCCCCGTTGGCAATGGCCGGCTCGAAGTGTATCTCGATGTCTTCAACGCGTACAACCGGGAGAATGCCGAGGCGTTCAACTACGCGGTCTCGATCACGCCTGAAGGACAGGTGGTGGCGGAACGAGGTATCAATCCCCTGTTGAGAATGCTGCCGACCGTCGGAGCGCGGTGGGAGTTCTGATTGTCCGAGCACGTCCCTCCAGGGTGCGTCGGATCTTCCTGGGCCGAAACCGCTGCGGCTCGGACGTCCCTGAGGTCGAGGGTGCTCGCGACCAGCGCCACCTTCGCGGCCACGCTCAATCCGTCCGCCCCAAGAAGTTCTTCAAAAGGGCAATCTCGACCTCCTTCTTGCCCAGTAGCTGCTCCAGCTCCGCCACCCGCCGCCCGGCGGCGCCCTGGAACTCGCCCTGCGCGAACACCCCTGGGCCCCGCTCCAGGAACCAGCGCTTCCAGATCCCCACGGAATTCGGGTGCATCCGGCACGCCTTCGCGATCTCCGCGGGGCTCTTGTCGCCCCGCAGAGCCTCGAGCACCATCTGGAACTTCAGCTTGGCCGAGTACCGCCGCGTTGCCTTCGCCATGACCGCCTCCGTGCTGCGCCGCATCGCTCGACGATGCGCACGCGATGAACGGCGGTCAACGCCACGATCAGCCTATGTCCAGCAAACGGGGCTCAGGGCCGGGCCAACATAGCGCACCCCCCTACCTGCGGCGATGGTCAGTGTGCCGAGCCCGTCAGGGACGGGCTGGCGGCCACCGCCTCGAGCACGCGTCGGTCCCGCCCCGACGACTTGGCTCTGTCAAGCTGCCCAACGTCTTTGGGCCTCTGCTGCGGGCATCATCTCTCCAGCAGCAACGTGTGTCAAACGACGGTACCCAGAAACCTGCCACGCGAGTGAGCGCAAGGCCAGCCACACAGCCCGACAGCAGAAAGCCCTTGTTGGGCAGCAGTGGCTACGGAGCCAATCCGACTGGCCGCCAAACGGGAACGGCGTGCCCCACGAGATAGCCAATCCCGCCTCCGACGGCGATCCCGAAGCCTTCTGCGAGGAACCAGCAGCGAGCGTCACAGGTGCCTTCATCGCTGGCAGCGCCGCTCGCGAACAGGGCCATGCCGACGGCTCCAACAGCAGCGCCCACAACAGCACCGACCTTCCAGTGATTTCCTCCATAGCGCCAGCTGTGGACGATGGAATCGAGTGCTACAATCCGGTGCTCGAGAAACGGCGGGTGTCCCCGCTCACGGTTGATCCGGCGGAGCGTAAGGGTGATCGAGTCCTGGCGTGTCAGCCTCCCCCGCAGGATTTCGCCGCCTGTCAATTCGAGCCTAAGCTCCGTCTCGAGTGGCAGGTGCTGGAGTGGTGGGACCTGACTGTGCACCCAGGAAGGGACCAGGATGGGGGCCAGCAGGAATGCAACGAACCGGGGGATCCTGAACCTCATCTGCTCACGGTAGCCGGGCTGCTGCCCAACGGCTCGGGGTTAAGCAG
>JAOUDR010000334.1 GCA_029859185.1 Gemmatimonadota bacterium | reverse complement strand
GGTACAGACTCGACCGCATGACCGTCTCGACGGCGCGCGCCGCGATCACCGGCACGAGCCCACCCAACAGCAGGGCCCCCGCGCTTCCCACCGCGGTCGCGGCCGGCAGGGCTCCCACCGAGCGCGCGAGCCCCAGCTTCCGCAGCGCGCGCCGAGAAACGAGCACCTGCATGCCGAACGCCAGCAGTCCCGCTCCGGTGTAGAACCAGGCGAAGAACCGCAGCAGGTCCTCACCCCGACCCATGGCCGCGGTGACGCGCGCCTTGAACACGTAGTCGAGCGTGACCTCGGCGAGCGTCGCGAGCAGCACGAGTGCCAGCAGGATTCGGAGATACGGCAGTCGCGCCGCCAGTTGGGCGGGGGCCGGTTCATCCTCAGGTGGCCGGGGAACGGGCGCGATCCCCCGCCCGGTCGCAACGGCGAAACAGGCCGCACCGACATGGCATGCCGCCAGCAGGGGGAGCATCACCGGCACCGTCAGCGTGGCGCCGGCGCGGGCGGCCAGCAGGCCGCCCAACACACCCCCGAGCGTCCCGGCCCCTCCGATGCGACTGATCTGTCGTCGGGCGGTGCGCGGGTCGAACCGCTCACTGACGATGGACCAGAATCCCGACACGAGGACCGCGCCGAACGCCGCGTAGTGGAGGTACACCAGCACGGCGGTTGCGCGCGCCGCGCGCCCCAGGAGCCACCACTCCGCGAGCAAGAGTCCGGCGCTGACCAGGAAACCAACCGGGATGAGCCAGCGCGGCCCGACCCGGGTCAGGGCCCAGGCGCTGCCGACCGCGAGGAGCACCGACGCACCGGCTGCCGCCACCATCATCGCCGGCAGCGCGGTGACCGGGAAGACCGACAGGAAGATCGCGTCTCGGGTCGCCTTGCCGGCGGTCTGGAAGGCGATCGCCAATGCGGCGGTGATCCCCGCAGCCCACACGGCACGCCGGCTCGCTGCGTCGAGGATGTGGCCTCCAGGGGTTCGCGAACGGACAGTCGAAGCTACGGATGTCCCGGCACGTGAGCAACGCGCCCTTCGTCAGTCCCGCGCGACCCGCACCACGGCGTCCCGACCCACGCCCAGGCGATCCGCCGCCGAGCCGTCGCGCACCGCGATCTCCAGGGTACCGCCGGAGCCCACGTATGCCAGCAGTTCCCCCGAGGCTACGTCTGCGAACGTCTGCCGCAGCGATCCGACGGCCCGAGCGCCGACGATCACCACCGCGCCATCGGTGACCGTCGCTCGTGGGATGTTGGTGATCAGGTTCCCGAAATGGTCCACCATGAGCACCGTGCCGACGACATCGCCGCCCTCCAGTCGCGGGCCGGGCGGCGACCACCGCATCGGGTCGGGGACCGGTGTGCCGAGGACATCCAGCGGCGTGCCCACCGCAAGCGCCGCGGCGGCCGGCGCAAAGACGTCCCGTCCGTGAAAGGTCGGCGCCGCCTCCGCGGGCACGGACAGCGCAACGACGCGGGCGTGTGCGAGCACCGGGGTGAAGACGCCGTTGTCGGGGCCGACGAAGAACCGCCCCTGGGCGGCGATCGCCACCGCCCGGCGAGCGGAGCCCACGCCCGGATCCACGACGACCAGGTGAACGGTTCCGGGTGGGAAGCGCTCCCAGACACGTCCGAGGACGTACTGGGCGGCGGCACGGTCACCGACAGGGACGTCATGCGTGACGTCCACGATCGTGGCGTCGGGGGCCCGCGACAGCACGACCCCCTTCATTTCGGCAACGTAGCTGTCGGTCCGCCCGAAATCGGTGAGGAGCGTGATCACCGACCGGTGCGACACACGCTACCCCGAGAGGATCGGCAAGGACGTCGAGCGGCCGGCACGCTTGCGCAGTGCTTCGGCGATTTGCCGCAGCGCGATCGCGGCCGGCGAGTCCGGCTGCGCCACGATCACCGGTGCCCCGGTATCGCCAAGGTCGGCGACCCCCGCCTGCAGCGGGATCTCCCCCAGCAGCGGCACCCCGACCTCGACAGCCAGGCGATTCCCCCCACCCGAGAGGAAGATGTCCGTGCGTTCGCCGCAGTGCGGGCAGGCGAAGTGGCTCATGTTCTCGACGACCCCCAGCACCGGCACGCCGACGCGTTCGAACATCTTGGCACTGCGCAACGCGTCACCGATGGCGACTTCCTGAGGTGTCGTCACGATCACGGCCCCGGCAAGCTGGATCGCCTGGGCGAGCGACAGCTGCGCGTCACCGGTCCCCGGCGGCATGTCCACGATCAGGTAGTCCAGCGTGCCCCACTCCACATCGTACAGGAACTGCTGGATCACCTTCGTGATGATGGGACCACGCCAGATGGCCGGCTGGTCACGCTCGATGAGGAGCCCGAGCGAAATCAACTTGACGCCGTGCGCCTCGAGCGGCCGGATCTTGTTGCCCGTTACCGCGGGCCGCTCGGTGACCCCGAACATCCGCGGGATGTTGGGACCGTACACGTCGGCATCCATCAGGCCGACGGCCACGCCCTGGCCCGCGAGCGCCACCGCGAGATTGGCCGCTACCGTGGACTTGCCGACGCCGCCCTTCCCGCTCGAGACGGCGATGATTTTCCCGAGCCGTCCGGCATCCGCCGGCGCCGGCGCCGGCGGGTGTCCGGCACCGGCGGGACGCGCCGGGGCCGGGCTGTCACCAGCGCCCGCGGGCTCGACGACGTCGATGCGCACCGCGGTGACCCCTTCGGTTGCACGCACCACGTGGCGGGCCTCCCGCACCAGGGAGGCCGGATCGTCGCGGGACAGGGCAAACGTGAAGGTGACCGCTCCCTCCGGATCGACCACGAGATCTCGAACCATCCCGGCCGAAATCACATCGGTGCCGGCGCGGGCACTCCGTACGTTCGTCAGCGCGCCCGCGACGCGGGCTTGCAGGGTATTGGACATGGGATGGGCAATGTACGACGTTCGGCGAAACGGGGGCAACTCTTCAGCCGAGCACGCGACGAGCCTCGGCGAGCACCTGCTCCTGGACGTCCGCGAGCGTCCCGGCCAACGACGCCCCGGCCGCCTTGCGATGCCCGCCGCCGCCGAACTGCTCGGCCAGCTGCATCACGTCGACATCCCCCACCGAGCGGAACGAGACCTTGATCCGGCCGCCCGCGATCTCCCGGAACAGGAGCGCGAGTCGCACGCCGGCGATGGACCGCGCGAATTCCACCACGCCATCCAGTTCATCGGATGGCACGCGGTGGCGCTCGAGCGCCCCGGGCGGAACGGCAAGCCACGCCAACCCGGGCGGAACCTCGACGGCCAACGTGTCGAGCGCTTCGGCGATGAGCCGCACCCGTCCTTCGGGCACGCTCGCGTAGACCTGGGTGTAGACCTGCTCCGGATCGAGCCCATGCTCCAGCAGATTGGCCGCTACCTGGAGCGTGCGGGGCGAGGTATTGCTGAACCGGAACCCGCCCGTGTCCGTCAGAATGGCGACGTAGAGGGCCTGCGCAACGAGCGGTGCCAGCCCCCACCCGGCCACGCGCGCCAAGTCGTAGACCAGCTCCCCCGTAGCCGACGCCGTGGGATCGACCATCCGCGGTCCGGCCGGCAGGGAACCGTCGCTCGCGTGATGATCGATGCACGCCACCGGGACACCGCGCGTGCGAACGTGTTGGCCGAGGTGCCCGATGCGTTCGAGATCAGAGATGTCGCAGACCAGGATGAGGTCCGCCCGGCCAATCTCGCGTGCCGCCTTGGCTGACTGCTCCGCGCCGTCGGCGTCCGCGAGGAGAAAGCGATACCGGTCCGGAAACGGCGTCGGATTGGCAATGACCGGGGAAAGACCGCGCGCGCGGAGCAGGTGCCACAGGGCAACCTCACTGCCTACGCCGTCACCGTCCGCGTTGACGTGCGTGGTCAGCACCACGCGAGCCCCGGGCACCAGACCGTCCACGATGGCGCGCGCTCCGCGCCGACGGGTCGCGGCAATCGCCGGGCCGCGGCCTGGTCGGCGCCCGGCGGGACCTGTCACCGGCCCGCCCTACTCCTGACCTGCACCGGGAGCGTCCGGGACCGTGTCGTATTGCCTCGCCCCGCTGAAGTAGTCTCTGGTGAGCTTCGCCAGGGTGCCACCCAGGAACGCAAGCCCGATGAGGTTCGGGAACGCCATGAAACCGTTGAGGAGGGTCCCCAGGGCCC
>JAOUDR010000333.1 GCA_029859185.1 Gemmatimonadota bacterium | reverse complement strand
ACGGCGTGTCGTGCCCGTGGTAGGCAACCGTGCCAAATGCCCCGAGCTGCGGGAACTGCGCGGCCCATGCGCTCTTCCGCGCCGCACCGGCCGCGTCTCGACCCGCGGCGAGCGCCCGCAGGTCACCCCGATCCTCGAGCGCGCATTCGGCGTCGGGACACGTGGCCGACCGGTCGGTCAGGATCGAGTCGGTGAGCACCAGCACGGTGGACTCCGGCACGTCGAGCAGCGCGCGCAGCCGCGACCGCGAGTTCTCCGCTTCGGCGGCGGCGGCGAGACGCCGGACTTCGACGTCGGCTGCCTGCAACGCCGCCAGGCGGGCATCCAGACCGGTGACCAGTCCCTCGCGACGCAACGCTTCGGCTTGGCGCTGGTGACCCCGGGTGGCAGTGAGCGAGGCATCGAGCGCGGCGAGCCGGCGCGCGGCAAGTTGCGCGTCGAGGTAGGCCTGAGTCACGAGGAACACCGTCGCGCCGGCCATGCGCGAGGCCGCCGCGTCACGCGCTGTGGCGCCACGGCCGGCCGCCGAATAGCCGAACCAGCCCTCCGGAGCAATCAGCGGAAGCTCCACCGTGGCGGAGCTCGTGAACCCGCCAAACGCCGCCGGGTTGTTGAGCGCGTCGAGCGCCAAGTCGGACCCGGCAAAGATGCCCTGCCGCAACTTGAGGCCGAAGACCCCCACCGGGTCATTCGTCCGCAGGCCCATGACGTCGGCCCGAACGGACGGCAGGAACGCCCGACTCGCCGATCCCTTGAGGGTCGCCGCAGCCCGCGCGTCGGCCCGCTCCGCCCGCAGGGTCGGATTCGCCTCGAGGGCCCGGGTGGTCGCGGCGTCGAGCGACAGGGCCACCGTATCGGGTTGTGGTATCGCTAGTGATAGAACAATTGCAATAAGCATATGTAATCGCTCAAAAAAAGGGCCCTACAAACCTACATGTCGCACGATCGAATGCACTGGAGGATGTGGTGCACCTTCTGCTCGGTGAGGTGATAGTACACCCGCACCCCACTGCGCCGAGCCGCTACGACGTTCGCTCCCCGCAGCTTGGCGAGGTGCTGGGAGACGATGGCCTGCGCCAGGCCAAGTTGTTCCTGAATGTCCGAAACGGTCGCCTCCCCGCCCTCGAGCACCTCGACGATCTTCAAGCGCTCGGGATGTCCGAGCAACTTGATGATCTCGGCGGCCCGACGAAGGATCTCGGGGCTCACGGACCGAACGAGCTGCTTGGCGGGCATGGGATATAGAATATAGTAGTATCTATATAATGTCAAGCGTGGGGGGTGGGAGGACAGGGCAGGAGAAACGACGGCAGAGAACGACGGCAGAGAACGACGGCAGGGGGGAGAAATCACTGCCCCTCCTGCCGTTGGGAGGGGAGGGGCAGTGAGGGGCTGCCGTGGTGGGGGGTAGGGAGTAGGGAGTAGGGAGTAGGGCGGCGCTAGACGTCCAGGTTCCGGACGTACCGGGCGTTCTCCTCGATGAACTGGCGCCGCGGCTCGACCTCGTCGCCCATGAGTTTCTCGAACAACTCGGTGGCCATCGTCGCGTCGTCCATCTCGACCTTGAGAATCGTCCGTGTGGCCGGGTCCATGGTCGTCTTCCAGAGCTGATCGGGGTTCATTTCGCCGAGACCCTTGTAGCGCTGGATGTTCACCGATCCCTTGCCGCCGCCGTTGCCGACGCGCTTGATGGCTTCGTCCCGTTCCTGCTCGTCGTAGACGTAGAACTCTTCCTTGCCCTTGGCCACCCGGAACAGCGGCGGCTGGGCGATGTAGATGTATCCCGCCTCGATCAACTGCTTCATCTCCTTGTAGAAGAACGTCAGCAGTAGCGTGCGAATGTGGGCGCCATCCACGTCCGCGTCGGTCATGATGATGATCTTGTGGTACCGCGCCTCGTCGAGCTTGAACTCGTCCTCGCCGATCCCCGTCCCGACGGCCGTGATGATGGCGCGGATCTCTTCGTTCGAGAGGATTTTGTCGATCCGGGCGCGCTGCACGTTCAGGATCTTGCCGCGCAGCGGCAGGATGGCCTGGAACGAACGGTCGCGGCCCTGTTTGGCGGAGCCGCCGGCGCTGTCACCCTCCACGATGTACAGCTCGCACAGTGATGGGTCGGACAGGGAGCAGTCGGCGAGCTTGCCGGGGAGGATACCGCCCTCGAGGCCGCTCTTCTTGCGCACCAGTTCGCGCGCCTTCCGGGCTGCTTCGCGCGCCCGGGCCGCGCTGGCGGCCTTCTCGATCACCGTCCGCGCGACGCCCGGGTTCTCCATCAGGTAGTTGAACAGGTGCTCGTAGATCACCTGTCGCACGATGCCCTCGACCTCGGAGTTGCCGAGCTTGGTCTTGGTCTGTCCTTCGAACTGCGGTTCCTTCACCTTGACGTGGATGACCGAGGTGAGCCCCTCCCGCACGTCGTCGCCCGACAGCGAGAAGTTCTCTTTCTTGAGCAGTCCCTTGGTCTTGGCGACCTCGTTGATCACCCGGGTGACCGCGGCCTTGAATCCCGTCAGATGGGTGCCGCCCTCGTGCGTGTTGATGTTGTTCACGAACGAGAAGGTGTTCTCGGCGTACCCGTCGTCGTATTGCAGGGCGACGTCGATCTCCACGTCGTCTTTGGTGGTCGCAAACGTGATCGGCTTTGGGTGCAGGGCCTTCCGGGTCCCACGAAGATGCTCGACGAACTGCTTGAGTCCGTCCCTGAACATGAACGTCTCTTCCTTCTCGGACTCCGCCCGCTCGTCGCGAACCGTGAGCGTCAATCCGCTGTTCAGGAAGGCCAACTCGCGCAGTCGGCTGGCCACCGTGGCATAGTCGAAGCGCGTCTCCGTGAAGATCTCGAGGTCCGGCTTGAAGTGCACCTTCGTGCCGGTGCGCTTGCCGGTCTTGCCGGTCACCTCGAGGTGCTGGATGGTCCGTCCCCGGCCGAAGGCCATGTGATGCTCCTGGCCGTCGCGCGCCACCCACACATCCAGGCGTTCCGACAGCGCGTTCACCACGGACACCCCCACCCCGTGCAGCCCGCCCGAGACCTTGTACGTGCTCTTGTCGAACTTGCCCCCGGCGTGGAGCATGGTCATCGCCACCTCGAGTCCGGGGATCTTCTCGGTCCTGTGCAGGTCGACGGGAATGCCGCGACCGTCGTCGGTGACGGTGATCGAGTTGTCGTCATGGATCGTGACGTCGATCCGCTTGCAGAACCCGGCGAGCGCCTCGTCGATGGAGTTGTCGACCACCTCGTAGACGAGGTGATGCAGCCCGCGGGCCGCGGTGGACCCGATGTACATCCCGGGCCGCTTGCGCACGGCTTCGAGACCCTTGAGGACCTGGATTGCGTCGGAGCTGTACTTGGATGACTGCTGGTCGTCGTGCTGAGGCGCCATGGCCGTCCTGCGCTGGGTGCTGGGGTGCGGATACAAAGAACGGGGGCCAAGTGACCCCCGTCGAGGTCTCATCAATATACCCGGTGCGGGGGCGGAAGGGCAACGGGGTGGGTGGGGTGTAAGTTGCTATTTGATATGACTTTGCGAATTGGATGGAGGAGAGGGAGGAGGGGGAGGAGAGGGAGCGATGGCGGGCTCGAGTGGAGCGAGGCGCGGAGGCTGGACCCTGGCCCGGGCCCGAGGGCGCAGCGGCCGTTTGCGGGCCAGCTTGAATGCGGCGGCGGTGATCGTGCGGCGCAGGGCCTCGATCCGATCCACCGCCGTCGCATCGAGCTGGTACATCGTGCCGAGGGTCGCGACCATCGAATCGACCTCTGCGAGGCTCGCAAGCGCGATGTCGACGAACCGACGGAGTTCGGCACCTCCCCGTCGCGCGTATCCTTCCGCGATGTTGTTCTGCACGGACCACGCCGCGCGGCGCAGCTGCAGAGCAGCCGTGAACCGTTCCGACGGCGGAAGCGACGCGGCGAGGGAATACACCTCACCGATCAGGTCACCTGCCAGGTGCCACACGGCCAGTCGCCTATGGGCATTCACAGACCGAACATAGGGTGATCGAGTTGACGGAGCGGTACCGTTTCATCGCGGCGACCCTCGTCTTGCCGCCAACCTCCCCTTTCTCCCGCCCCTCCCCCTCCTCCGTCACGCCCCCACCCGCCACACAATCCTCCGTATCGGCCGCCCCCCATCCGCCAGCCGCTGCAGTATCGTT
>JAOUDR010000332.1 GCA_029859185.1 Gemmatimonadota bacterium | reverse complement strand
GACGTTGAGCTTGTACCGGGCGAGCAGGTCGATGTAGCGCTTGATGAACGACACGGGGAACAGGTGGCGGACGACGTCCAGGTGCATACCGCGGTAGGGAAACCGCGGTGCGTCCCGGATGGTGACCGCTGGAACGCGTCCTGAGCCATCGGTCGGGAGCAGCTGTCGCAGGGTCTGCAGACCGTAGAACAGCCCCGCCGGGTCACCACCCCGGATCGTGACTCCGCTCCCGTCAGCGGTGAGGTCGTACCCTTCCGGCGCGATCTCTCCCTCGGGCGCCAGCGCGAGCGAGATGGAGCCCGCGTCCGGGTCGCCCGTGGGCGCGTGGTCTTCCAGGATAGCTCGAGCCAGCTCCACGAGCGGCGCGAGGCGAGGGTCCATCGGGGTCGCGGTGACCACCGGGGTGGTAGCGCGAGCAGGGAACCATCCGTCGGCCTGCTCGAGGAACGCCGGGCGCGGCACCACGGTGATGGGCGGTCGGGCGGTCGTGTCGGCGGCCGTCAGCAGAACGATCAGGGCGGTGAGCATCCGTAAGCCTCAGGTGGGTTGGCCGGGTCGTCAACCCCCGGCCCATCTTGGCATTTGCGGAGTGGCTTGCACGGCGGCTATCGTATCCCAAGGGGGAACGATGCGACTCTACCACCGCACCCGCATTGCCGAGGCTGTCGAGATCGGTCGCCGAGGCTTCCAGGACGAACGCTGGTCCTTCGCGATTCGGGATGGCGAAGGTCTCGAGGTGAAGCTGACCGGGGTCTGGCTCACGGACCGGCAGCTCAGCGCATCCGAAGGCCCCCCAGGTGATGCGCTGCTCGAGGCGGAGGTGGACCTGAGCGAGGAGACGCTTGCAGCGTTCGAGCTCGAGGGGGTGTTCTGGGACGTACGGCTGTATGTCGTACCGGCGGAGGTGCTGAACGCCCATACGCGCACCCGTATCCTGGAGGTCGATCCCCGCACCTCGTGGTTCCACGATGTGCGCAAGAGCACCGACTAGCGGCCTGCACTCTGGCGTTGTTCGCCGGGTCTTCCTAACTTCAGTGTATGGGCCACTACACCATCGTTCTCTCGAATCCCCCGCAGAACGGCGTCGACGCAGAAAGCGCGGCGCCGCTGCTCGGTCTGACCCCCGAACAGTTCACGGCCAAGGCGCGGTACATCGTGCCGGAGATCTGGTTCGCGCACCCGGACGAGGGACGGGCGCGGGAACTCGCTGGCGCACTGCAGACGGCCAAGTGCCGGGTGTCGGTCGTCGACAGCAGCTCACTTGTTGCGGTGCCGCAACGCAGCCGCGTCCGGTCGTTCTCCTTCACGGAGCGCGGACTCGTCGCGCACCTCGATGGGGAGGACGCGGAGGTCAGCTACGACCAGCCGGTCCGGGCGGTCTTCTGTCGCCCGCGGGAGGGTAGCGAACGGACGAGTCTGCCCGGCGCGCGGCGGTCGAGTTCGTTCTTCTCGATCAAGGACCGCCTGATGGAGTCGGGGAGCACGCTCACCGACGTCGTGCCGGAGGAAGACACCGTTCCATTCCTCGACATCTACATGCCGGTGAACGGGGAAGTCCGCCGGTACACCGTGCAGCAGAACGCCGTCAACTTCTCGGGGCTCGGACGTGTGCAGCCGCGGGCCGCCTCCAACATGGAGGCGCTCGTGGGGAGTTGCGAGGACCGGTTCGGCGTGGACCACGTAGACAAGCGGTTGGTGGGGATGCGACTCCGGGCGCGAATCGCCCGGCGGGCACCCGGTGCCGAGCACCGCAGGGGCTTTTCATTTGCGAGCCCCGGCCTGCTGGCGCTCCTCGCGGCTCTCGAGCAGGGGCTCGAGCGCGTGAGCCAGCCGGAGCTCTCAACCCGTCTCGCCTTCCTCGCCTACCGCTACGCGGCCTGACGGACCGCGGGTTCCCGCGGCGGAGAGGGCGCAAGCGCGCGTGGTGGGTGGGACGCGGACTTCTCTTGACAGCGTAGTGCTCGTAGACGCGAGGGATCGCGTCGTCGGCAGCGCGCCCAAACTCGATGCCCACCGGTCCGGCATGCTCCACCGGGCATTCTCGGTGTTCGTTTTCGATGCCGAGGGATCCCTCCTGTTGCAGCAACGGGCGCGACGGAAATACCACTCCGGCGGCCTGTGGACCAACACCTGTTGCGGCCATCCGCGACCGGGTGAAACCACCGTGGTCGCGGCACGCCGTCGATTGCGCGAGGAGATGGGCATCGCCTGCACGCTCGAGGAAGCGGGGTCGTTTCTGTACCGGGCCGAAGTCGGTGGCGGGCTCGTGGAACACGAACTCGACCACGTGCTGGTGGGGTACTCCCGCGACGAACCGGTGCCGGATCCGCTCGAGGTGGCGGGTTGGCGGCGCGTCCAGATCCCGGAGGTGTACCGGGAGGTCACACGTGTCCCGGCACGATTCACGGCGTGGTTCACACGCGCGTTCGAGATCGCGCTCCGTGCCCCAGCCGTCATCGGCCGTGCTGGGGGAGCTTCGTAGGGCGAGACGAACCACTCAGGAGTGGCAATGAAGGCACTGGCAGAAGTCCAGGTCATCCCGATCGGGTCCGGGGTCTCGGTGCGCCGCGAGGTGCAACGCGCCCACGAGGTGTTGAAGAACGCGGGCCTCCATGTGGAGTTGCATGCGTACGGCACGAACGTCGAAGGGGAATTGATGGACATCCTCGCGGCCATCGCGCGGGTGCACGAGACGCTGCATGCCGAAGGCACGGTCCGGCTCTCTACGTTCCTCAAGCTCGGGACGCGGACGGACAAGGCGTCGTCGCTCTCCGGGAAGCTGTTCTAGCGTCCCGTATGCCTGCCGGTCGGTGGGCCGCCCCCGGCGCACCGCCGGGCTAGTCCGGGTCGTCGCCTGCGCGCGCCCCTTCCCCAGGCCCCGGTGGATCGAGCGCCACTGACGCCGATCCAATCGCCGCAGGCCACCGCAGCACGGTGGCCATGCCTTGCGCCGTCCGCTCGAGCCCCCGTTCGGACTTGGCGACCGTCTCCACCGGATAGGACCAAATCTCGGCGTCGGGACTCGACCGCCACGTGAGCCGCTCCCGATGGGACACCTCGGTGACGAACCAGGCCTCGGGTGCCTCCGGGGGACGCCACGTCAGCTCGACGGTCCGCAGTCCCTCCGGCCCGAACATATACCGCTTGCGGAAGGCTTCGGGATCGTGTGGGGCGGACAACGTCACGCGCACGCAGTCGGCGGTCGCCTGCACGTCCCAGGCAAGCGCGGTGCGGGCCCAGGACTCGAGGGCAGGCGCCGCTCCCGCCACATACTGGGACTGCTCGGTCTGTGCACTCAAGAGCCGCTCGAGAAACAACGCTCGCGGCTCCTGGTCCAGCGGCGGGATTCCCATGAGGGTCATCCCGCGCTCGAGATCGTGGACGCCCGGTGTGCCGCGCGGGGACTCCACCGGTTCGTGCGACGGAACGGCGACCTCGTGATAGGCCTCCAGGCGGCGGGTCAGCACGTCGGCATGGTTGACCTCCGTGCCAAACGTCGTGTACTCCTCCACGCCGCCGCCGCGATGCGGACTCAGCAGAGCAGAGAAGTGTGAGGAGTGGATCCACAGCTCGTCGTAGCCGTCTTCGTCGAAATCGACCTGCTCCCAGGTGAGCGGTTCCGCAGCCCGGAGGACGGACTCCGCCCGGGCCAGTTGCTGCCAGATGGCGGCGCGCAGATGGGGGAGGTAGAGCCCTCCAAACACGCCGTGCCAGTAGGCGTCGTTGCACTGGGCGCGCCCGATGGCGCGGCGCGCGGCCGGCGGATCGCCCGCGGAACGCGCGAGGCGAGAGAGCCGCATCATCTTCTTGTGCATCCGGTTGCTCTCCGGATACCGGGCCAAGAAGTTCCGCCAGTGGGTGCCGCGCACGAGCGTCCCGTCAGGGCCCTCCAGACGCTGGTCACCGAACTCGTTCTCGAGGGTCCTGAGGCGCCGCGCGGCCTCCGGCCAGAGGGCCCAGCCCTCCATCTCCCGGTACGACGCCGTCGGGAGATAGGCCAGGCCGCCGCTCGGCACCGTGCGGACCGCCCGCGCGGGTGTCGTGAACTCCAGCGCCCCCTCGGCGCGCAGCCGGTCGATGGTGTCGAGAAACTCCCGCAGCCAGCCCCGCTCGAACACCCACTCCTTCGTGCCCGGCCAGCCCCCGAACTTCTCCCCG
>JAOUDR010000330.1 GCA_029859185.1 Gemmatimonadota bacterium | reverse complement strand
ACCGTCTGCGTGGCTGGGTTGCCGGCACCTCCGTGCACGGGTCCGCCGAGGCCATCGACCTCACGCAGCGGTCGTCCGCCCGGTACTTCCAGCGGCCGGACAACTCGCACGTGACGTACGATCCGACGCGCACATCCCTCCAGGGGATCGCCAGCCAGGTCGAGTTCGGCAAGATCGGCGGGAGCTGGCGCTTCATGGGGGTCCTCGACACCCGGTCGCCCGGCTTCGAGGTCAACGATCTCGGGTTCATGCGGAACACCGACAAGACGCTCCAGGTGTTCTGGACCGGCTACCGCTGGACGGAGCCGGGGAAGCTGTTCCGTCGCGCCAACGTCAACCTGAATCAGTGGTCGTCGTGGACCTACGGGTGGGAACACCTCGGGATCGGCGGTAACGTGAACGGCAGCTTCACCCTGCTCAATTACTGGGGCGGCTTCCTGGGCATCAACCGCGAGTTCCGCGGCCTGTCCGTGTCCACACTCCGCGGTGGACCGGCGATCGTCGACCCGTCCGCCCTGAACGGCTGGGCCGGCTTCTTCTCCGACGAACGCAAAGCGCTGCAGGCCAACGGCGAGTTCTTCTTCTGGGCGCAGCAGGATGGCGGCGGCTCGCACGAGGTCGGCGGCCGGATCGGCGCCCTCTGGCAGCCCGTCGCCAACATGAACTTCCGGGCGTCACCGGGCCTGTTCTTCACCCGGATGGGCGCGCAGTACCTGGATACCCAGGACGCGCTCGGCGGGACGCACTACCTGATGGGCGACCTCGACCAGACCACGGTCTCCATGCAGTTCCGCGGGAATCTCACGTTCCTGCCGACCCTCTCGGTCCAGCTGTACGTGGAGCCGTTCATCTCCGCTGGGCAGTACCAGGCGTATCGCGAGGTGGCCGACCCGCGCGGCGCCACATTCGACGATCGGTTCACGACCTTCGGTAACGACCAGCTGGCGCGCGACGACGACGGCAACGTCTTCGTGGACCTCGACCGCGATGGCACCGCGGACCTGGGACTCGACAACCCCGATTTCCGATTCCTCTCCCTGCGGTCGAACACGGTCGTGCGGTGGGAGTACCGGCCCGGATCGGCTCTGTTCGTCGTCTGGCAGCACGGCCGCTCGGACTTCGACCGGACGGGCGAGTTCAATCTCAGCAACGGAGTGCGCGACCTGCGCCGGCTCCCGGCGGCCAATACCTTTCTCGTGAAGCTGACGTATTGGTTCAGCCTGTAGGGCGTGAAACGTGAAAAGTGAAACGTGAAACGGTAGCTTGGAGCACCGTTTCACGTTTCACGGAAGACCTAGTGGACTTCCTCCGCGATCTCGGTCATCTCCTGACGGACTCGGGCGCTCTGGCCTATGTCCTGGCGCCCCTGTTCATGATCCTCGTCGCCATCCTGCCGCTCCCGGCGGAAGTGCCGGCGATGGTCAACGGGATGGTGTTCGGTCCGGCGCTGGGCGCGGGTGTGACGTGGGCCGGGGGGCTCGTGGGTGCCGTGATTAGCTTTGAGATTGCCCGCCGGTGGGGACGCCCAGCCGCGGAGCGGTTCCTCCCAAAACGGCTCCTGGACTCGGCCAACCGGTTCGTCCACGCCGCAGGATGGAGCGGACTGCTCGCGGCCCGCCTCATCCCCACCGTTGCCTTCACCGCGTTGAACTGGGGCCTTGGACTCTCGGCCATCCCCCGACGCACGTTCCTGTGGACCACCGCCCTGGGCATCCTGCCCGGTGCGGTCGCCTTCACGCTCATGGGAACGGGACTCGGGGCGTTCTACCGCGCGCATCCGGTAGCGGGAGGGCTCGCCGGCACTGCCATACTCATAGCGCTCGTCAGCGCCACGATCCGGCTACGCCGGGCTGGAGGGAACGCGACTCAGTCACGCTGACTGCACCCTCATGCTGCACTCTGCACCCTCATTCCACATTCTGCATTCTGCATTCTGCACCCTCATTCTACCTTCTGCATGCTGCATGCTTCATTCTTTACCGATCGCCGCCCGCATCTCCACCGCCGTGGCCCAGCGACGGTTACGATCCTTTTGCAAGGCGCGCGCAATGGCCTGCGCCAACAGGGCCGGGGTGTCCTCACGCAGCTCGCGCACGTCCGGCGCCGGATCCAACTGCTGCATGCGCAGCACGTGCTCCTCCCGCTGGTGCCAGAACGGCGGGCGACCAGCCAGGCACTCGAACAGCACGCAGCCCATCGAATAGATGTCGCACCGGTGATCGATGTCCAACTCCCCTTGCACCTGCTCGGGGCTCATGTAGTGCGATGTCCCGACGGTGAACCCGGAACGGGTGAGGCGGTCCACCCCCGCGTCGGCAATGGCTTTCGCGATCCCGAAGTCCACCAGCACCGCGCCGTCGGGACGCAGCACGATATTGTCGGGCTTCACGTCGCGGTGGACGATCTGCCGATCGTGGAAGTAGCCGAGGGCGTCCAGCAGGTCCCACCCGATGCGCCGCGTGTCGTCCACGGAGACGCGACGCGCCCGGTCGAGGTGCTGGCGGAGACTCGGCCCTTCGATCATCGGCATCACGTAGAACAGGAAGAACTCCGCTTCGCCGGAGTCCAGCATCCGCGCCACGTGCGGATGTTCGAGCTTCCGCAAGAAGTCCACTTCCCGCAGGAACCGGTCGGCCGTGACCGTGACGGCGAGCTCCGGGCGCAGCACCTTCACCGCCACCGCATTGCCGTCCGCATCCTGGCCCGAATACACGTAGGCGGCCCCGCCACGCGCGATCTCGCGGTCGAGCGTGTAGCGGCCGGCCAGCGCATCCCGGACGAGGGGAAGCAACTCACGCCGCATGAAGTCGCCCGCTCCCCACTCCGCCCCAACGCCGGCGGTGCCCGGCCCCCCACCGCATTTCCGTCGCACCGCATGCCATTCCGCGGCCCCTCCGTGTCCCTTCCGTGGCCGTCCGTGGCCTCCTCATTCCACGCCCATCTGGGCGAAGCCCACGACCGTCCCGCAGGGAGCGCGCACAAACAACTCCTTGGCGCCGTAGAACGTCGTCCGCATCGGCACGGCGACCTCGACGCCCTCGAGCCGACGCGCGACGTCCTCGACGTCCGCGACCTCGATGTACAGGAGGCTCCGGGTCCCGGCGCCGGACTCGGCGACACTTGGCACGTCGGCGGCGATGCCGGACCGGGTCTGATACATGACTTCCACGTCCCCATGCTCGAGCATGGCGAAGCCGATCCGGTCGCCCTCGGGCACCTGGTTCGTGAGCGTGAAGCCGAGACGATCTGTCCAGAACGGCAGACAGGGCTCGATGGCATCGACGACGATGATGGGGGTGAGTTTCTTCATGGCCTCCGCACTGGGGATGGTCGAGGGAAAGGTCGCCCGCGCGGGCGTCCACGCAAGGGCCGTCAGGCCGGTCAGTGTCATCGCCGCCCACTGCTGCATCCGACGGGTCACACCGCCTCCTTTCGCCGCTACGCGGCTTCAGCCGAGTCGAGACTGGGGCCGCGCTCGAAGACGCTCACCCCGAGATAGACGAGCCCACTCGCGACGAGGGAACTCAAGAACGGGTACGGGAGATCCATCCCATAGGTACCCACGGTATAGACGCCGACACCGGCCACCACGGAGCCGGTGGCGCTGCGTGCCCCGCCAATCCGCGAGAACAGCCCGAACGTCATCGCCACGAACACGCTGGCCCCGCCAAAGGCCGACGCCTGTTCGACCAGACCGTAGACGCTCGGTGCCGACAGGGCCAGCACGTAGGCCAGCAACCCGAAGGTCGCCACAGCGGCGCGGTTCACCGTGAGCTTCGTGCGCTCCGTCGCGTGCGGCAGCACCGGAAGCACCACGTTGTGGGCCAGCAGCGAGCCCGACACGAGCAGCGCGCTGTCAACCGTCGAGAGGATGGCTGACACGAGCGCGCCCGCAAACACGACGTAGAGGATCCCCGGCAGGTAGTGCTCGGCCCGCAGGATGAGCACCTGTTCCGGCTCCGTGATTCCCGGGGCCAACCGGATGGCGGCAAGGCCCACCATCAGCGGGATGGTGCCGACGGCGAAATAGAGCAGCGCCGCCGAGATGGTGGCCCGCTGCGCCACCTGCGGGCTCTTGGCGGCGATCACCCGTTGCACCAACTCCTGCGCCACGACCGACCCCATGATGGGGATGGCCCAGGCCTCGAGGGTGGCGAGCCA
>JAOUDR010000331.1 GCA_029859185.1 Gemmatimonadota bacterium | reverse complement strand
TTTCAGGTTTCACGTTTCACGTTTCACGGCACCATCCCTACCCCCAACGTCCGCTCCAGAAACGCCGCAATTCGCCGATACGCGATGATCCGATTCGCGAGCCTCCGGATGCCGTGGCCCTCGTCGGGGAAGCGCAAGTACTCCACCTCGCCGCCGATCTCGCGGATGCCGCGAACAAACTGATCCGACTCCGTTACCGGATCACGCGGGTCGTTGGCGCCGTGCAGGACCATGACGGGAGCACGGACGTCCTTCACGTGTGCAATCGGTGAGATCTCCGCAAAGAAGCGGCGATCATCGGGGTCGTCGATATCACCGTACTCGATCCGGTCGCTGGCCTTGAGCTGCGGTGAGGCGCCCTCGAGCGCCGTGACCCAGTTGGCCACCCCGACGAACGCGACGCCACTGCGGAACACCTCCGGGAGCCGGGTCATCGCCGCCATCGTGAGGTATCCGCCGTAGGAGCCGCCCATGACGGCTGCTCGGCTGGCATCCGCGAGTCCTTCCTCCCCGAGCCACCGCACGGCGTCTTCCATGTCGAGGTATTCGTGCCCGCGCAGCCGACCGTCGTTGAGCCGCGCAAACTGCTTTCCGTAGCCGGTGGAACCACGAAAGTTGAGGTCGAAGTAGGCGATCCCCCGCGTGAGCAGATACTGCACCGCCGGGTCGAACTCCGGCCGCGCCTGCGCCGTCGGTCCCCCGTGGACGCCGAGCAGCACCGGAGGCTTGACGCCGGGCGCGAGCCCCGGCGGCAGGTAGAGCAGCCCGTGCAGCGTCACGCCATCGCGGGCGGTGAAATCGTAATGGGTCGGGATGACCATCCGCGCGAGATCGAGACCGGCGGCGTCGGAGATGGTGACGCGGGTGGTGGTGCCGCGCTCTGGACGCCAGATCCAGATGTCGCCGGGCACCTGCGGCCCGGTGGCCGAGAACGCGGCGACATTCGCTTGCTCCGCCCATGTGACCCGCGCGACGCCTGGTGGCAGGTCCGGCGGGGGGATGGTTGCACCGGTGCGGAGGTCCCGCGCGAGAACGTACGTGTACCCACCACCGTTCACGCTCCAGACGAGCAGGTGCCCATCCGGAGAGAGGCCCACATCCTCGACATCCTGTGCCGGGGTGTCGATCCAGCGCAGCGACCGGACGGCCACGTCGTAGTACGCGAGTCCCGCGAACTCGCGCTCCTGATCGCTCGCGAGGTAGAACCCCGACCCATCGGGCGTCCAGGCGAAGCCCGCGTAGCTCGATCGGTCCTCGGGAGCGAACAGCGTGTCGAGCCGGCCCGTCGCCACGTCGAGCAGGAAGAGGTCGTTCGCGTCTTCGCCGCGGGACTCCGACAGCAGGACGTGACGGCCGTCCGGGCTGAACGAGACGGCGTACAGGCCCATCCGCCCGCGGAAGATCTCCCGGTCGGCGCCGCGCTCGACGTCGAGGAGATGGATATCGAAATCCACACCGGTGCGCGCCGTCGTTGCGTAGACGATCCGCCGGCCGTCCCGCGTGAACGCGCCGAATTGGCGGAACGCGTCGGACGGGGGCAACAGCTCGCGCTCGGTCGTTCCATCCGGTGTGATGAGATAGAAGCCCTCCCGCTCATTGCCGCCCCGGTCGGTCCCGTACACGATCCACTCGCCGGCCGGAGACCACGCGTGGAACGTGACCGACTCCCCGAAGGTGAGCTGCTTGGGCCAGCCGCCCGCCGCATCCACCACCCAGAGTTGCGGCGTGCCGCTGATCTGGGTGCGGAACGCGACTTGCCGGCCGTCGGGCGCCAACGAGGGAGCGTAAGCGCGCCGCACGTTGAGAAAGCGCGTGATGTCGGGTCGGTCGGAGCCCGCGAGCGAGGCCTCGCCCGCCACGGGCTGGGGGATGTCGCTGGGATTCGGCGTTTCGACGACGGGCGTCCCCACCTGGGCGTCAGCTGACGTGGTCATGAGCGTACCGGCGAGCAGCAGGGTCAACGAGATCGGTGCGGGACGCAACATGGAGTCCCCGGGATGACTGGTAGAAGAACGAAGAATACGACGAGGCGACGGGGAGGGGCAGAGGGGCGGAAAGCAGATTGCAAAATGCAGAGTGCAAAATGCAGAGTGCAAAATGCAGAACGCGGAGGAAGAGGGTAGTGGGTGGTGCGCGGTACGCGGTGCGCGCTATCTTCGTGCGGCCATCGGCCATCGGCCATCGGCCATCGGCCATCGGCCATCGGCCATCGGCCATCGGCCATCGGCTAACGGCAAACGGCAAACGGCAAACGGCAAACCCCTTGTCCCTCACCCTCGTAGTCCTCGCCGCGGGCATGTCCACTCGGTTCGGCCGGCTCAAGCAACTCGAGCCGGTGGGACCGTCGGGCGAGGCTCTGCTCGACTACGGGATCTTCGATGCGCTGCGTGCAGGGTTCGAGCGCATGGTGCTGGTGATCCGGCCCGAGCTGGAAGCGACCGTGCGCGCGCACTGCGCGGTGCGCTGGGGAGCGGTGCCGATCGCATTCGCCCACCAAACGCTGGATCAGGTGCCCGGTGGGCAGACCTGTCCTCCCACTCGGGTGAAGCCGTGGGGGACGGCCCACGCCGTGCTGGCGGCTGCGCCAGCCGTCGATGGTCCCTTCGGGGTGGCCAACGCCGACGACTTCTATGGTGCACGGGCGTACCAGGACCTCGCAGCGCACCTGCGTGCCGGCGGCGCCGAGCATGCGCTCGTCGGCTACCGGCTGGACGCCACGCTGTCCCCGCATGGCGGTGTCTCGCGCGGCTGGTGCGAGACTACCGGTGATCACCTGCGGCACGTGACTGAAATCCACGACATCCGCCTGGACGGCGCACACCTGCGTGGCCGAGACCCCGGTGGAATCCTGCACACCATGCGACCCGAGTCGCTCGTGTCCATGAACCTCTGGGGATTCCAGCTCGGGATCCTCCCCTTGCTCCGGGACGCATTCGGCGCGTTCTTCGCGACGTCGGCCGCGGCCACGGACGGGGAGTTCCTCCTCAGCAATGCCGTTGGTGATCTCGTGGCCGCCGGTGACGCACGGGTACGGGTCCTGGCGACCGACGAACGATGGATGGGTGTCACGTATCCGGATGACCGTGAGACGGTGGCGGACCGGCTGCGCGCACTCGTGGCTGACGGGCGGTACCCGGCGCAACTCGAACCCTCTGCGTGATTCCGGAGCGATCCTGACATGGAACTCTCCCTACTCGACTGGCTGGTCGTGGCACTCTACGGGATCGTCAGTCTGACGATCGGGCTCTCGTTTGCGCGGCGGGCCGGCCAGGGCATGCAGGAGTTCTTCCTCTCGGGGCGGCAGCTCCCGTGGTGGTTGCTTGGCACGTCGATGGTCGCCACGACGTTCTCCACCGACACGCCAAACCTCGTCACCGACCTCGTGCGGACCGGTGGGGTGCGTCAGAACTGGATGTGGTGGGCGTTCCTGCTCACCGGCATGTGCACGGTCTTCTTCTATGCGAAGCTCTGGCGCCGCTCGGCGGTGCTCACCGACATGGGCTTCTACGAGCTGCGGTATGACGGTCGGCCGGCGGCATTCCTGCGCGGGTTCCGCGCCATCTATCTGGGCGTGTTCTTCAACGTGATGATCATGGCGAGCGTCACGCTGGCCGCGATCAAGATCGGCGGCGTGCTCCTTGGCGTCGACAAGTACACGACGGTCGTGGTGGCCGCCGGGATCACGATGGTCTATGCCGCGTCGTCGGGACTCTGGGGCGTCGTGGTGACCGATTTCCTGCAGTTTGGGATCGCGATCTTCGGCGCGTTCGCGGCGGCGTACTACGCCCTGGGCCACCCCGCCGTCGGCGGGCTGGACGGCTTGCTGGCAAACCCGGCCCTCGCCGACAAGTTGAGCTTCCTGCCGGACTTCACCGACTGGCGGACGGCGGCGACCGTGTTCGTGATCCCGATTGCCGTCCAGTGGTGGAGCACGTGGTATCCGGGCGCGGAGCCGGGCGGTGGTGGCTACATCGCCCAGCGGATGCTGGCGGCGCGGGACGAGCGGCATGCCGCCAAGGCCACGCTGTGGTTCAACATCGCGCACTACGCGCTCCGTCCCTGGCCGTGGATCCTGGTGGCGCTCGCGTCATTGATCGTCTATCCGGACCTCGCATCGATTGCCGCCCGCTTCCCGAACCTCGACCCGCGGATCGTGCGGAA
>JAOUDR010000329.1 GCA_029859185.1 Gemmatimonadota bacterium | reverse complement strand
GGGTCACGAACCGGTTCGGTAGGCGCCTGCGCGGTCTGATCCAGCACGACGTGGCGCTGTACTCCGCGCACATTCCGCTCGACTGCCACGCCGAGGTGGGTAACAACGCCGTGCTGGCCGCCGATCTCGAGATCGAAGGCCCTGTGCCGTTCGGCCGGTTCGAGGGCATGGAGATTGGGGTCATGGGTGGGCTCGAAGTCCCCATCGCCGAACTTGCCGATCGGCTGGGTGTGCGGCTCGGCGTGGCGCCCCAGGTGATCGCGAAGGGTCCGGCGGTCACCAAGCGCATCGCCATCGTGACGGGCGGTGCCAGCCAGTGCATCGCTGAGGCCCACGAGCGAGACGTCGACACCTTTATCACCGGGGAGGGACCCCATCATACGTTCTTCGATGCGGAGGAGTGGGGAATCAACCTGATCTACGCGGGGCATTACGCAACGGAGACCGTGGGCGTCCAGGCGCTTGGCGAGCATCTGCACGACCGGTTCGGGATCCCGTTCGAGTTCTTCGACCACCCAACCGGGCTGTGAGCCGCAGAAGCTGGGGCGTTCTCGGGGCGCTCCTCGCAGGCTGCACCAGCGGGGCCCCCCGATACCTCTGGTTTCCCCATCCGCAGGTCCAGTCCATCACAGCACCGCTCACGCTCCGCGTGGTCCCGTACCGGGCGTTCAGCATGCCCGCGCCGCCGCCGACGGTCTCGGTCTGCGCCGGTGGGGACGTGATGCTCGGGAGCAATCTGGATACCGCGTGGGCTCGCGCCGCTCAGCCTCTCGCGGGCTCGCCGACGCTTCTGCCCGATCCGGACATGCTCCTTGCCCCGCTGCGTCCGCTCGTCGCCGATGCCGATGTGGTCCTGATCAATGTCGAGGGTGCCATCGGTCTGGGAGCCACCACGCGGAAGTGTCGCCGAGGGTCGTCCAGGTGTTACGCGTTTCGCCAGGACCCTGCCGCCGCCGGTGCGATTCGCCGGCTCGCCAGTCACGCCCAGGTCGTGGGGAATGTGGCAAACAACCATGCCATGGACGCGGGAGCCGCCGGCTTCCGGGAAACCGTAGAGCACCTCGCTACCGCCGGGGTCTTCGTCGTGGGGGGAGACACGATGCCAACCGTCGTGCCACTGGCCGACGGGGACAGCCTTGCCCTGCTCGGTTTCAGCGTGTTCAGCGCGGGTCCCGACGCTCGGGATCTTGCGGCGGTGGCTCGGCACGTCGCGCGCGCCGCCGCCGCCTATGCCCGTGTCGTCGTGTCACTTCATGTCGGCGCCGAAGGAGTGGGGGCCCAGCGTACGCCCAATGCCACCGAGCAGTTCGCCGGAGAGAATCGGGGGAATCCAGTCGCGATTGCGCGCACCGCCATCGAGGCCGGAGCCGACCTCGTCATTGGCCATGGGCCACACGTGCTGCGGGCCATCGAGTGGCGTGATGACCGGCTGATCAGCTATTCGCTCGGGAATCTCCTCACCTATGGGCCGTTCTCACGGGTTCCCCCGCTCGACCGCGGCGCCATCCTGTGTGCGGTGCTGGACAGTCAGGGTCGCGTCCTCCAAGCGGACCTCCGGGCGACCCGACAACTACCGCCGGGCCTCGCGCTCCCAGACCCGGAACACATGGCCTATGACATCATCGACTCGCTTGGCATGCTCGACTTCCCGCTCACTGGAGCCCGAGTTCGTGCCGGCATGCTGCGCCAGCCCACGAGATACTGACCGGTCCGCTAGACGTCGTCGCCGATCGGGAGCACGATCCGAACGGTGAGCGTCTCCGCGGTCTGCGGTTCCACGATGCAGTAGCATTGGCGGCCCAGGAGTCGCTTGACGCCCAACACCTCCGACTCCTCGACACGCGTGACATCGCGGTAGACGATCTCGAGCGTCCGCCCACCGATCACGTGGTAGCTGACGGGTCGTCCACGGAGGTGACGATGGGGATCGACCGAGCCAAGGCCCTCCTCGAGCCGCGCACGAATGTCGGCGACCTGCTCACTCGTATCCGTGGGACCTGCGTCTTTCATGATGACTCCAGTCGCGATGCGTTGGCTGCCGCGAGTGCGGCGTTCCGTCGCATGCCGCTGAGGCCGGGGCGCGCCAGCGGCGTCCATCCGTATTGATCGTCAAACGTGCGCTCGTCGAGGGCTGTGAACGTGTCGAGCGGAACCCATGCGCGTGCGGGGTCGAGTGGCAACAGTCCGCCTCCATCAGTCCGCGCGAACTTCTGGTTCCACGGACACACATCCTGGCAGACATCACACCCGAACACCCAGCTCCCCGTGGCGGATCCAAGCTCCGGCGCAACGGGGCCACGATACTCGATCGTCAGGTAGGAAACACACCGTGTGGCATCGAGCACCCGCGGCTTCGGAAACGCCGCCGTGGGACAGGCGTCGAGACACTTGGTACAGGAGCCACACCGGTCCGCGCGGAACGGTGGATCGGCGGCCAGGTCCACGCTCGTAAGCACTGATGCCAGCAGTGTATACGATCCCCGCATCGGCGTGATCAGCATCGTGTTCTTGCCAATCCACCCAAGGCCGGCCCGCTGGGCGAGCTCCCGCTCCGGTACCGGCCCGGCGTCAACGTACGCCCGGGCAATACTGCTCGGACCACCAATCTCCCGGATGAACATGGCGAGGCCGTCCAGCGCGGGGCGAAGAGCCTGATGGTAGTCGGGCCCCCGCGCGTACTTAGCCACATGGCCATGATCGGGTGGTTCAACCGCATCTTCATGGGCGTAGTTGTACATGACAACTACGACACGAATCGCTCCAGCGACGATCTCCGCAGGGCGTTTTCGCCGCTCGGCTTGGCGGTGCATGTACCGCATCGTCCCCGCAAGACCCCGAGCGAGCCATGTGTCGAGCGCGTCTCCGTGGGGTGTGGGAGTCAGGTCGGTAATACCGGCGTCACTGAACCCGAGCCTGCGCGCCTCCGCCTTGACCCTGGCCGCGCGCTCGACGCTCAGAGCCGGAGCAGCGTGCGGCGCCATGCGGCGAACCGGACTACGTCGTCTGCGGGGGGCAGTGCCGCTTCGTCCCCGTATGCTGTGTACATCCGCCACCGGATGTACTCGCGCGAGGGGACCGGCAGGAACGGGGGCAGACGGTACCACCCGCGTCGCCGGAAGGCCCACACCATGGCCAGGAGGTCTCGGGCCAGACGTGGTCGTACAATGGACCGCGCGAGGAGCGAGCACGCGAGGCGCACCCAACTCCCGCGATACCGACCGACCCACTCACTTGTACCCGTCGTCACGCCGTTCCTCGGCTAGGAGATGCTGTCACGATTCGCTGATGTTACGGGCCGCGGGGGCGGCGCGTCTAGGAGTGTATATTGCGCCCCTATGGGCTTGGCAAGCGTTCCCGCAGTGGGGCTTTCCCAGTACCGGGCCGAGTTCCCCGTCTTTGCAAGCCAGATCTACCTGAATACCTGCTCGCTTGGCGCCCTGTCCCGGCGGTCGCGCGCGCGTGTGACCACCTTCCTCGACGAGTGGGAGACGCGTGGTGCCGCGGCCTGGTACGACGTGTGGTGGGAACGGCTCGGCGAACTGCGCCGCCGGTACGGAGCGGCGATTGGTGCCGACGCGGACACCATTGCCCTGCACGCGTCCGTGTCGACCGCGACCGCGGTTCTGGCCAGTACGCTCGACTACTCCCGTCGGCCCAAGATCGTCACCACGGATCTCGATTTCCCGACGGTGGCCTATCAGTGGTTGGCAAAGCGGCCCCACGGCGTTGAGGTCGTCGTGGTGCAGAGTCCGGACGGCGTCACTGTTCCACCGGAACTGTTGGCGCGTGCGGTGGACGACCAGACGGCGCTCGTCGCGACGTCGCATGTGTACTTCACGACGGGTGCGATCCAAGATCTTCGCGCCGTGGCGGACATCGCGCACGCCAACGGTGCCCTGTGCTTCATCGATGCCTACCAGAGCGTGGGCCAGATCCCCATCGCTGTCGCTGACACGGGCGTGGACTTCCTCTGCTCCGGTGGTTTGAAGTGGCTGTTGGGCGGTCCTGGGATCACGTTCCTGTACGCCCGTCGAGACCTTCTCCCGCGACTCGAGCCCACCGTCACCGGGTGGTTCGCCCACGCGCGGCAGTTCGAGTTCGATCCCGCCGGGATCGTCTGGCATGACGATGCGCGTCGGCTCGAGCAAGGCACACCGGCCCTCG
>JAOUDR010000328.1 GCA_029859185.1 Gemmatimonadota bacterium | reverse complement strand
GCCGTGAGGGTGCGCGTGCCGCCGCCCCAGGAGGCGATGGAGCTGATCGTGCCGGTGTTGAGCAGCGTGCCGGCGGTCACCGTCAGCGCCGCGCTCGCATTCGGCTGGTCGTCATGCAGCACGATCGTGCCCGCGTTGGTCAGCCCGTTGGGCACGGTGAGCGCGGCCAGGACGTTGGACTTCAGCGTCAGCACGCCGGTTCCCGTGACGTCGACGGTCCCGGTCGCCACGGTCGGCGCCCGCACGTTCAAGACATTCTGAATGCTGAGCGGAGCGGCGATGGTGTCGTTCCCCAGCACCAGGGGCCGCGTCGCGTTGGCGACGATGAGGGTGCCAGGTCCGCTGACCGTGAGCCCCGCGTTTTCGCCGGCGAGGTCGAGCGTCGGCGCGCCGTCGGGGTGGGTGAAGTCACTGACCAGCTGAAGCGCCGTCGTCGTGGGCAGGGACACGGTCCCGTTGCCCGTCAGCTGCGTGCCCGTGCCGAACAGGACCGTGCCACTGCTGAGCGTGAGCGTGGAGGTGACGCTCAGCGTCCCGGCGGTGGTCGTGAAGGTCCGCCCGGTGTTGGCCACGGTGAGCGGGAAGGTGACGTCGATCGTGCCCTGGTTGTCGACGGTGGCCGTGAGGGTGCGCGTGCCGCCGCCCCAGGAGGCGATGGAGCTGATCGTGCCGGTGTTGAGCAGCGTGCCGGCGGTCACCGTCAGCGCCGCGCTCGCATTCGGCTGGTCGTCATGCAGCACGATCGCGCCCGCATTCGTCAGCCCGCTAGCCACCGTCAGGCTTGCCGTCCCGCTGGCCGAGCTGACCCGGAGCGTGGGGGTGCTGCCGGTGCCGCCCACCCGCAGGTTGGCCGCCACGGCTGCTCCGCTGGTGACGGCGACCGTGTAGCTACCGGCGAGGTCGATCACCACGCTGTCGTTCACCGCGGGGGCGCGACCGAGGTCCCAGTTTGACCCCGTCTCCCAGTTGCCACCCGCGGCATTGATCCACCGTATCTGCTGTACGGGCGCCAGCACTTCGAAGGCGGCGCTCGTGTCGGGCGTGATCCCGGTCGCCGTGGCCAGCAGGGTGTAGCCGGCTGCCGCGGCGCTGAGCCGCAGGTCGTCGAATGTGGTGACCCCGGCGATGGCGGACCGTGTGACCGACCCGCTCAGGGCGGCCCCTCCAGGATTGGCGAGCAAGGCGACCTGGACCGCACCGGCGAAACCGGACGCCAGGTTGTCGAACGCGTCGTACGCGGTCAGGACGACCGGCGGGGTGATCACGGAGTCCTGCGCAACGGTCGTGGGCTCGACCGTGAAGGCCAGCCGGGCAGCCGGACCGGCGATGCCGTTGGCAGTAAAGCCGGCCGTGAGCGCGTTGACCGTGGCGGTGAGGGCGTTGGGGCCGGCGAGCGTGCCAAGCGTCCAGCTCGTCACCGCCGCGAGGCCCAAGGTGTCGGTGACCGGCGTGCCGCCGGCGAGGATGCCGCTACCCCCGATTACGGCGAAGGTCACCGTCACGCCCGGCACCGGCAGTCCCTGAGCGTCCAGCACGCGCACCTGCGGCGCGATGGCGACGGCAGTACCCGCCGCGGTGGTCTGGCCGTTGCCCGCCACGATCTCGAGGGCGGCCGCCGGCTCGAAGACGAGGCTGGCGTTGAACGTCGCCGAGGTCGTCCCCAGCCGGGCGGTCGTCGCGGTGATCACATGCGGTTGGAAGCTGCGCACCACCGTGTACTGGACCGCCGCCCGGCCGGCACTGTCGGTCCGCACCGAGTCGGCGGAGACGGTCCCACCCCCTGAGGTCACGGTGAACTTGACCCACAGACCCGTTACACCAAGCCCGTCCCCGGCCGTCACACGGGCCACCAGTGGTTGGGGTAGGGTGCTGTCCGCCCGCCCGCTCTGGTTACTCCCACTCTCGGCCACGAGCGCCGAGGGCAGCGGTTGGTTGCGGACCAGCACCGTGTCGGTTTGGCCGGTGACCAGCGTGGCGACGAGGCGCGCGGGGCCCCGTTGGCTGCCACCCACCGCCACGCCACGATACTGCGCGTCGGCGGCGACCCAGACGCGCGCCGTGTCGAGCGAGGTCCAGCCGATGGGCGTATTGGGGATGGCCGCCGCGCTGCTGTCGAACGCGGCGGCAGTGAGCAGAACGGTCTCGCCGGTGAAGCTGCTGGTATCGGGTGAGAGGATCCGGACGGCGGCGGCGTTGGCGCCGGTCCCGACGTAGACGAACGGCACCTCGACCGGAACGGGCGTGCCTGAGGTGCTGGGGCTCACCGCGATCGGCCCGCCCGCGAAGACCGTGTCGCCGGTGGACGAGATGAGGCGAATGGTGAGGTTGAACGTCTCCCCCGGGCTGAGCACCGGGACCTGGATGCCGAGCGCCACTGAGTCGGTGTCCGGGGCAATGTCGATGACGGTGTCCGCGGCAACGGTCCCGCTCGGGATGCGCGTGAGGACGAAGCGACCGCGGGCGATGTCCACGATGTCCGACTGCAGCGCACCGAAGTCCGGAGTGAGGGCGAGCTTCCCCGTCCGGGGCGTTCCCGGTCCGGCGGCGTCGTCGGTGCAGCTCGTGATGGCAAGGGCGAGGGAAGCGGCGGCAAGGGCCAGAACCAGTGGCAGACGCAAAGCGGGCATCGTCGGCTCGTGTGGTCGAAACGGCGACTGGAGGTCCCGCCCGCGCGACGACGAGCGGGGCCCGTGAAAGCGCAATCGAGACCGTCGTCGCCGCAAGAACTCAGCCGGTGCTGCGTCGCGACTCCGGTGCGGTAGACCTGCTCCCCGCGCCACGGAGCGGTACTGGGCATGAAGTGCAAGTGAAGTGCGTGTGAAGCGTCCGCGCCGCCTGTGGCTGAGGTGCCTCGGGAGCGTGGCGATGCGTCAACAAAAGCGCGAGGAAACCCGAATAGGATTCTCCCTTTGGGTTGTGTTTCATCCCGCAAAGAAGACGGCCGGTGAATCGAGTCCGATCCACCGGCCGCGGGCGAGGGTGGGCGAGGGATGCTACGGTCGCCAGCTGGGCTGCCGGTCCTGAATCTCAACTCCGCCTCGGCGGCCTACCGGTACCGTATTCGCATCACTGAAGAAACTCGTGGGCGTGGTCGTCGGGAGGATCTTGGAAATCACGACGCCGTTCGTCGTCACGTCCTCCGTGACCACGATCTCGGTGCCGTCCGGCGACCAGTCCCAGCCGGCCTGATCGAGGTCGAAGTTCATGTTTGGCGACATCTGGATGGCCCCGCCACCCGTGGCCGCGACCTTGTACAGGATCCATAGGTCGCTTTCCCGCCCGAACAGGATCTCCGAGTTGTCGGGCGAGATCACGGGAGAGTGATCCTGGAACTGTGACGTCAGCTGCGTCACCACGCCGGTTGCGACCTCGATTCTGAAGATGGAGCGGGTCCCGCCGGAAACCCCCTCGAACGCGATGAACGTCCCGTCCGACGACCAGTCCATCGAGTACACCTGCACCGGGGCCCCGGCGCCATCGAGTATGACCTTCGTTCCTAGGGCCGCCCTCCCAGACCCGTCGTAGTTGATGATCCAGATGAGGCTGCCGATGGGACCGCCCAGCACGGAGTCGCGCACGACCGCGAGCTGGTCGGGATTCTGCGGGTTCCATGCGAACGCGCCGGAGCCGCTCAGCGTCGCGTCCACGGCCTCGGTCACCTCGATGCGGAGGCCGAAGTTGCCGACGCCGCCCAACGTCGACGCATCACCACTGGCGTCCGGCACGACGCAGACGTCCTGTGCCGTGAATGGGTAGCCGCCATCACCGCACTCGAAGGCGAGGTGAGCGCCATCCGGACTGAACCGGGCGCGTCGCGTCGAGGTATCCGAGGTGACGGCCGAGGCGGAGTTCCCGTCGGGGGAGACCACCCACAGCCAATTCTCGGTTCCGGCCCCACCGGTCCGATAGGTGAACGCCATCTTGTCGCGCGCGGGTGCCCATCGCGGGTGCTGATCCTCGTTGGCGACGAAATCCACCAACTGATTGAGATTGGCCCCGTCACCATCCACGCGGAACACGCCGCTCAGGCCCTGCGCGTCGATGCCCGCAAACGAGACGGGAGCAGGCAGCGGAACGACGGACAGGACCATGTCGGTCGAGCCGAACGTCCGGTTCCAGGTGAGGCCCTGGCCGCTCAGGTCCGGCAAAGTCACGGTGCGGAAGTCGGC
>JAOUDR010000327.1 GCA_029859185.1 Gemmatimonadota bacterium | reverse complement strand
TGCGACGTCGTCCTCGTCCTGCACACGGAGTGTCAGGAGGGCGGCGATCATGAGGGACGCGCCACCGATCAGCAGGGCGTAGATCGCATGCCCGCCGAAGAAACGCCCGACGACGAACCCCAGCACGGCGGCCGCGACGATTTGCGGGATCACGATGAAGAAGTTGAAGACGCCCATGTAGTACCCGAGCTTCGACGGTGGCAGGGATCCGGTCAGGATCGCGTAGGGCATCGAGAGGATGCTCGCCCACGCGATCCCCACGCCCACCATCGACCCCAGCAGAAAGCGCGGGTCCGGTATGACGAACACCGAGGCGAGTCCGACCGCACCGCAGACCAGGCAGATGGCGTGGGCGATCTTGCGGCTGGTGCGCTTCGCGAGTACCGGGATCCCGAACGCCACTACGGCGGCGACACCGTTGTACGCCCCGAACCCGACACCCACCCAGTTGGCCCCTTCGTTGTAGAGCGCGGAGGTCGTGTCGGTCGTGCCGTAGACGTGGCTGGTGACCCCGGCGGTCGTGTAGATCCACATCGCGAACAGGGCAAACCACGAGAAGAACTGCACCCAGGCCAGCTGCTTCATCGTGTACGGCATGTCCTGGAAGTCGTTCAAGATCGTGACGAACCCGTTGTCGTACCGTCCGCTTCGCTGCATCAGCCCGCTCGCGATGAGCAGGACGCCGACCACCCCCAGGCCCGCCGAGAGGATCATCACCTGGTATGCCGCCACGACGCCGAGCCAGGCGCTGAGCGCCGCGCCGATGACGACAAAGATCCCACCCAGCCGGATCTGGCGGCGGCCGTGGTCCGCGTAGTCCGCGGCTGTCCGCGGTCCCCGGACCGCGCTCTCGCGCGCCTGGTTCTCCGCGAAGGATGCCATCTCCTCGGGCGAGTACTCCCGCGACCGGACGACCGTCCACAGCACCGCCAGGAAGAACACCGCGGCGCCGAAGTAGAAAGAGAGTCGCACCGAATCCGGAATCATGTGCTCGGGCGCCTCGTTACTGACGCCGAAGTGCGTCGTGAGCAGCCAGGGGAGAATCGAGGCCGCGACCGCGCCGGTGCCGATCAGAAACGACTGCATCGCGAAGCCGGTGGTCCGCTGTTCCGACGGCAGGTTGTCGCCCACGAACGCCCGGAAGGGCTCCATCGAGATGTTGATGGACGCGTCCATGATCCAGAGCATGCCGGCCGCGACCCAGAGCGCGGGGGAGTTCGGCATCACGACCAGGGCCAGCGAGGCGAGGATGGCCCCGCCGAGGAAGTAGGGCCGGCGCCGGCCGAGACGGTTCCAGGTGCGGTCGCTGAAGTAGCCCACGATGGGTTGTACCACGAGCCCGGTCACGGGGGCGGCGATCCACAGGATCGGGATGTCGTCCACGGCGGCACCCAGCGTCTCGAAGATCCGGCTCACGTTCGCGTTCTGCAGTGCGAAGCCGATCTGGATACCCAGGAAGCCGAAGCTCATGTTCCAGATCTCCCAGAACGACAGCCGCGGCTTCGGCCGGACGGCGCTGGGCGTTGCGGGAACGGGTGATGCCATGGAGACCTGGCCCCTCTACCTGGGTTGGAGTGGCAGCCCGTTCACGCCGGGTTCCGGGCGCCGTGCAGGTGCCTGAGCAACGCGTCAATCTCGCGATCGGTGAAGACATCGTCGAGGAGCAGCCGCATGGGCCGCTGCCAGTTGGGGCGCTCCGACGACCGTGTCCCGGGAAGGTTCACTCTGGCCCCCTCGAGCCAGAAATCCTCGAGCCAGGGGATGACCAGCGGACTGTCCGACCGACCGAGCCAGTCCAGCAGTGCCGCGAACAGGGCCTGTGGCTCGTTCCCGCGCCGCCCGAGCCGCCGGGCGAGCCGCCGGGTGGCGCGGGCCCGTTCGGTCCGGACGCTCGGAACCGCCGCCTCGGCCAGCAGACCGTAGTGGACTCGCTCGGCGATGTCTCCGCCGGTGAGCCACTCGACGAACGTAGGGGTGTCGTGCGTGCCCACGAGGGCGACGTCCGCCGTGGTTGGCGGTGAGACGTGCGGGTCTTCCGAGGCCTGAAACTGCGCCAGATACATCCCCCAGATCCGGTGACGCGGCAGCGCCTCGCCAATCTCGGCCGGAACGGTCCCCAGATTCTCGCCCACCACCTCGCACCCGTGGCGATTTGACTCCAGGGTGAGGATGGCGAACAACTCCTCGGCGGGATACGAGACGTAGGTGCCCTCGTGCAATCCGAACCCGTGGGGAATCCAGTAGAGCCGCGTCCACGCCATCACGTGGTCAACGCGAAGCACCCCGGCGAGGCCGACCTGCAGGGCGATGCACGCCGCGAGGTAGCGGTGCCCCTCGGCGCGCGACGCGTCGGGCAACACCGGGGAGAACCCCCAGTCCTGTCCGCTCGGGAAGCCCCCGTCCGGTGGCGCACCCACCGACATCCCGAGGCCGAACAAGTCCTGCCGGGACCACGGATCGTACCCGTCCGGGTGCACCCCCACCGCGAGGTCCAGCCCCAGGCGGATACCGTCGTGCGCGAGCCGCTCCCGCAGGTCGTGGAGCTGCTGGCGCACGAGCGTCTGGGCGACGAGGTGAAAACGCACCTCTTCGGGATCCACGTGGTCGGGCTCCAGCGTTCCCGCGCGCGCGCGCGCGGGCCAGTCCCGCCAGTTCCTGCCGAGTCGCACCTGCGCGCCGCGGAAGCGCGCGTACCGCAGCAACTCCTCGTCGAGCAGCGATGCCACCGGCACCGGTTCCGCCGCCAGCGCCGACCGCACCTCGGCGTCCGCGCGGGTCACGTCCAGCGTCCCCGTGACGGAGGCGGGCCGATGCGCATCGCCCAGGTCGAGAATCAGCTCGGACCAGAAAAGGCGACTCACCGGAGCGTACGGGCTGGGCTCGGGCCACTCCGAATTGAACGTGGGTCCCAGGGGAAGGACCGTGACGAGGTCGCCCCCCTGGCGGCCCACCCAGCGGCACAGCGCCTCGAGGTCGCGGAGGTCGCCGAGCGAGCGGCTGCGGGTCGAGCGCAAGGCAGCGAGGTGGGCGCCGACCCCCCAGCTCCGATGCGATTCCGGTCGGCGCCACGCCTGAACCGGTGCGGCGATGACCGTGCAGGTTTCGTGTCGCCCGGCGCCTTCGACCGCGAGACGGTGGTAGCCGAAGGGCAGGGAACGCATGACCCGTATGTCGGGTCCGGACGTGTCGAGCGGCACGACGGCGCCGTCCTCGAGCTGCAGCTCCACGTGAACGGGACCAGGAACGGGGAGCGCGATGGGTGGCAGGGCGCCGTCCCAGGCCACGAGTACCGGGGGGACGAGGGGGGGGTGACGCCGCTTGGCCGCGCGATGGGCGCGCAGGGCGTCGGGAGCGTCGCCCGGGTACGTCACGGGGGCACCCAGCGCCGCGCAGACGCGTGCGAGCGTCTCCGGGGCCACGGTGACGCGCCGGCCCAGGCCGTCCGTGTAGCGGGTGTGGACGCCCATCGCCCGGGCGAGGGAGCGCAGCGCCCTCAGCTCGTCCATGGGCAGCGACGGTCAGGGTGTGACAGCCGTACCACGTCCACCGGCGGCACCTCGGTGAAGTCCATGTGTGGATGGTGTGGGGTGCATAAGGGTTGACGGTCTGTGCCCGGGAGTCAAGGTGGCAGCGGGGAACCGCCGCGGTGTGGATGGCACCTTCGGGTGCGGGGGTGGCGTCACGACGCGTGGCCGTGGGGCGGTGAGGGCTTGCCAGCGCTGACCCCCGCTCCATCATCCGGCGCGAGGCCACGAGGCCATGGCGCACCACGGACTCCGGGTGCAGAATGGAGACCGTCCCCAAGACCGGATGCGTGCCATGCGAAACCCGCTTTCCCGCCGCGATTTCCTCCACACCAGTGTAACCGCCGCCGGAGGCGTCCTCGTCGGCGGATCGCTGATCCTCGAATCCCGACCACCCGTCGCGTCCGGGCTCCTCGTGCCGGGGAGTGACCCGGTACGGTTCGGGATCATCGGCATCGGCATGCAGGGGTCCGGCCTGCTGAGCACCGCGCTGGCCCTCGGACACGAGTGCGTGGCGGCGGCGGACCTGTATGACGGCCGCCATACGCTCGCCCGGGAGATCACCGGGAACCCGAGCCTGCCGACGACCCGCCGCCATCAGGACCTGCTCGACCGGAAGGATCTCGATTGCGTCATCGTGGCAGTCCC
>JAOUDR010000326.1 GCA_029859185.1 Gemmatimonadota bacterium | reverse complement strand
GCCGCCAAGCAACGCCGAGGAAGTACGCCGAGGGTTCCCCAACAGCCACCACCTCGTGATCGACGGCGGCTCCCATGACGACGACCTGATCCTCGAGTCACCGGTGATTCTCGAAACGATGCTCGCGTTCCTGCGTGGCGAGACGACCCTGCAGGAACGTGTCGTCCTCCCACCGATTCGCTTCAAGCGCCCCTAGGGACGGCCCGGTGAACAACGGACTCTGCGAAAGCCGCACTGCCGCGCAGTGACGCTCGGGCAGCGAAGACACAATCACATCACCACCCCCGGTTCACGTTGCGGCCGTCCCACGAGCCAGACGGGGACGTACCCCGGAAAGACCTGGCTCGTGGAACGCCGGCCGATGATCAGGCGGACCGACGCCCGCGTGACCGGCGCGACCGGTTCGGGTTGGGCTGCACCGCGGCTCGCGTGGCGGCCGCCGAACGACGCTCGGCGTTGACCTTGGCCCGCGCGCGCTCTTCCGCCTTCCGCGCCCGGATCGCCGCGATCCGCTCGGCGATGGGCACTTCCAGCGTCGCTTCGGCCTTGGCACGGTAGTCAAAGTCAGGCACGGTCACGCGTGGCAGCCGCTGCCCCACCGCCCGCTCGATAGCCCGAAGTTCGCCCTCTTCTTCCGGAGCCACCAAGGTGAACGCCTCACCCACGGCCTCCGCCCGGGCCGTCCGGCCCACGCGGTGGATGTAGTCGTCGGGCACCTTCGGCACGTCGAAGTTCACCACGTGGCCCAATGCCTCTACATCGATGCCGCGCGCGGCGATGTCGGTGGCCACGAGCACGCGGAACTTGCCCGCCTTGAACCCGGCGAGCGCCGCCGTGCGTTGCGCCTGCGACCGGTTGCCGTGAATCCGCTCCGCCACGATGCCGGCGGCCAGGAGCGCCTTGCACAGCCGGTCGGCCCGGTGCTTCGTGCGGGTGAAGACCAGGGCTTCCTTCAGGTCGCCGCGCTCGAGGAGCGTGACCAGCAGGTTCCGCTTGAGCTGCTGCGGAACGGGGTACACGGCCTGCGTGATCCCCGGCGCCGGGGCGGCCCGCCGCTGAAGCTGGATCCGCACGGGCGACTTCAGCATCTCACGTGTCAGCGCCACGATCGGCTCCGGCATCGTCGCACTGAAGAGGAGTGTCTGGCGCCGCGCGGGCAGCCGCTGGATGATCCGCTTCACATCCGGCAGAAAGCCCATGTCGAGCATCCGGTCGGCCTCGTCGAGCACGAAATGCTCGATGTCGTCGAGCCGCGCGTAGCCGGACTGCAAGTGGTCCAGCAGCCGGCCCGGCGTGGCGATGAGCACGTCCACCTTTCGGCGGAATGCCGCTTCTTGCGGGCCCATGCCCACGCCGCCAAAGACGGCGGCCGCGGTGATGGACGTGTGCTTCCCGAGATCCTGCAGATCACCGAGGATCTGCGCGGCAAGCTCCCGGGTGGGAGTCAGCACGAGGGCCCGCGTTGCTCGCCGCGGGTGGGTGAGGAGGTGGTGCATGATCGGCCACAGAAAAGCCGCGGTCTTGCCGCTGCCGGTCATGGCGCATGCGATCAGATCGCGACCCGCCAGCCCGGGCGGCACCGCCTCGGTCTGAATGGGTGTGGGACGGACGAATCCGAGATCCCGAATCCCGCGGTGGAGACTCGGGTGTAATTCCAAGCTGCTGAAAGGCACAAATGTCCTGTCGTTGTGGCACGGCCTGCCGACAATCCGCCGGTGAGCCGTACTGGTTTCTGCGCACGTTTTTAGAGGGAGTCCTGCGAGGCCGCCGTGTGCGCGGGGGCGGTGCTGGGTCGAAAGCCCAGCCCCCGACGTCGTAAGTGTAAGCGACACACCATCATTGCACAACCCGACCGGCCAAACTCCGCGACCGTCGAACGGCAGGACCCGTCGGTCTCGCTGCCGTTACTCCAGTCGATCCGCCTTGCGCAAGGCTGGGAACAGCCGCGCCCAGAGTCCCGTCACGCACAGCGACCCCAGCCCACCGAGCACGGCCGCCAGAACGGGACCGAACAGGCGCGCCGTCACGCCGCTCTCGAACTCACCCAGCTCGTGCGATGCCCCGATGAAGAGGAACGACACCGCGGCCACGCGGCCGCGCATGGCGTCGGGCGTCACGATGAGCGTCTGACTGACGTAGACCGACACCATGTCGGCGCCCTCGATCCCTGGGCCGGTCACGCCGCGCTCGGTGCCCGTTCGATACCCATTCTTCTCGGGTCCCGCGCTCTCCCTTCACTTGCTGAGCGACGCTCGGGTCCCCTGCCGAAGCCCGGCCGCGGCCTTCTCTCTGCCCCGCTGCCCCGCTTATCTGCCCTTCTCCCCCGGACGGTACTCCGCCTCAATGTGCCCCTCGAGCTGGGATCGGTAGAAGTACACCTCCCTGAGGTCGCCGGTGCTGTAGCGCACCGCCTGGTCGGCGAAGTGCGGCGACGCGGGGTCGCCACTTTCTCCTCCGGCCGTGACGGCGATTGCCCGCACGCTGTCGCCGAATTCGACCACGGCCACGAAGCTGTTCCCGCTGGTCCCATACCATTTCCTGGTCCCGGGGTACGCGCGCGCGCCGAAAGAGGCCAACGAGCCCCAGCGGGCCGATGTGAAGCCCACCGGAATACTCGGCAACGAGTCGTTGAACGGCTGCACGATGTCTCCGGTGAGGCGTTGGAATCGATTGATCTCTCCCCAGGGCGTTCTCCAGCTTCCAAAATCAGCCGCGAGCTTGTCGGACGCCGCCGACAGCGCCTGCAACAGCAGTTGGCGGGGGGCCCGACGGGCCACGTAGTCCTCCACGGACATCTGCACCCTTCGTCCCTCCCCACCCACGCGCCGCCCGATTTCCTCTCCCCAGAACACGGCGAGCGACGTGGGCACCGACGCGACCGACCAGCGGCGGTCCCACTCGCGCAACAGCGCGATCTGCTCAGCCAATTGCCCCTTCAACGGATTGGAGCCCGGCGTCCGGTCCCACGCTTCGATCAGCGGTGGAATCATCGTCTCGAACGCCGGGAGGTAGCTGTCGAACGCGGCATCGCGGAGTGAGGTGATCGTGAAGTCGGTCCTGTCCTGGAGTACCCGGATGGCATGCAGGCCGCGCGGTGATTCACTGCTGCCGGACTCCACATACACCGGGAAGTCTTCTCGCCTGGGACTGCTCGCGCCCGCCGCCGACCACGGCCAGTTATTGGCGTTGTAGAGCCAGCCGCTGGGCGGGTTGAGCAGGGACGGCGTCTCGTCCACCCCGAGTACGCCCTGCCAGTCCGTTGCCGGGTCGCTCCCGTCCACGGGGCGACTCCAGTCGAACCGGGGGTCACGCTTGGGGATGAAGTTGCTGTGGAAGTAGGCGATGTTGCCGTCGGCATCGGCAAAGATGGTGTTGTTGGAGGAGTTGGTATGCAGTTCCATCGTCGCGCGGTACTCCGCGTAGTTGCGCGCCTTGGTCCGCGTGTACGACTGGATCAGCGCCTGCACCGGATCCTGGAGAAGCGCCACGCTCACCCACCGGTCACCCGCCATACGCACGACGGGCCCCTGATGCGTTCGATAGACCGTGAACTCCCGCCGGTCCATGCCAGTCTCGGTCCTGAAGGGCACCACCACGCGCGTGGCCATCATCGGTTGCAGGCCCTCACCGTGCCGGTAGTAGAGGCTGTCGCCGCGCTCGACCGGGGTGATCAGGAACTCGTCGATGTTGTCCGCCCCGCTGGAGGTGTGCATCCACCCGGCACGCTCGTTGAAGCCCTGGTAGATAAAGAACTGACCCCACGTCACCGCCCCGTAGGCATTCAGCCCTTCGTCACTCGTCATCTGCACCTCGGCACGGAAGAAGAACGAGGTGTGGGGATTGATGAGCAGGAGGGCGTGGCCGCCAGCCGTGTTCGCGGGAGCGATGGCGATGCCGTTCGAGCCGGTGGGCTCCGTCCGTCCGGCTTCCGCGGCAGCCTCGGGGCTCCCACCCGCAGCGCGCTCACCGTAGAAGGCCTCCAGTTGGCGCACCGACACCCGCTCGACGTCGCCGCCGATGCTCCCCTCGCTGAACGCCAGTGCCATCCAGGGCTCGAAGCGCGTGATGACCTTGGGGGTCACCTCGGGATGCGTGTGGAGGTAGTAGTTGAGCCCGTCGGCGAACGCGTCCATCAGCGCCTGGAGCCACGGTGGGCTCGCCGCGTACTGCTGT
>JAOUDR010000325.1 GCA_029859185.1 Gemmatimonadota bacterium | reverse complement strand
ATCGCGTGCTTCCGTGCCGACCTATTGGTGAACCGGCGGGTTCTGGTCGAGATCAAGGCACGACCCGCCTTGAATTCGGCGCACACCGCGCAACTGCTCAACTACCTGCGCGCCTCGGACATTGAAGTCGGCCTGCTGCTCAACTTCGGTGCTCGACCGGAATTCCAACGGCTGCTGTTCACCAACGACCGCAAGAAGGGCCACGGAGGCCACGGAAGGGCCACGGAGACCACGGAAGGGGCACGTCCAAAGAGCAACACGGAGGGACACGGAGACTGCCACGGAGGACCGTTGGATAAGGTCTGTGAAGACACGGAATGACGCAGAAGGGCACGGAAGCGCGCCCAAAGGGACTGGCTTCGGGAGTCGCTCGCGGCCGCAGAGGCACTGAGCCGAGCGATCCGTGACTCGTCCGTGTACCTCCGCGTCTTCCGTGTACTCCGTGGCTACAGGATGTACTTGCGCAGATCCTCGTCTTCCACCACGTGGAGCAGGCGCGCGCGCACCGCCTCGGCATCGAAGGTCACGTGCCGCTCGGCGACTTCGGGGAGATCGAAGAGCAGGTCCTCGAGGAGGGTGGACATCACGGTATGCAGGCGCCGGGCCCCGATGTTCTCGATGCGCTCGTTGAGCTGGGTGGCAATGCGGGCGACCTCGCGGATCCCGCTGTCGGCGAACACGAGCTCGGCCCCGTCGGCAGCGCAGAGCGCCTGGTACTGCTTGGTGAGCGCGTTCTCGGGCTCGGTCATGATCCGCACGAAGTCGTCCTCCGTCAGCGTGGTGAGCTCCACGCGGATGGGGAAGCGTCCCTGCAACTCCGGAATGAGGTCTGACGGCTTGTCGACGTGGAACGCGCCGGCGGCAATGAACAGGATATGGTCCGTGCGGACGTAGCCATACCGGGTCTGCACGGTCGACCCCTCGACGATCGGCAGGAGGTCCCGTTGCACGCCTTCACGCGAGACGTCGGGGCCCACCTGACTCCGTTCACCGGCGATCTTGTCGAGCTCGTCGATGAACAGGATTCCGTGATTCTCGACCCGATCCAGGGCCTCGTTCACGACGTCATCCATGTCCACGAGCTTCCGGAGCTCCTCATCGATGAGGATCCGCCGGGCCTCGGTCAGGCGGACGGTGCGGCGCTTCTTCCGCTTCGGCAGCATGTCCCGCAGCATCTCGGTGAAGTTGATGTCGGCCCCCTCCATGCCAGGTGGCTGCGGCATCATGTCGAGCATGGGAATTCCGTCTTGCGTGATCTCGACCTCGACCTCACGCTCCTCGAGCTTCCCGTCGCGCAGGAGGTGGCGGAGCTTTTCCCGCGTCCGGCTGTGTCGCTCGTCCTCGGCCGTCACCGCCTGCGCTTCGCCCGTGGCCGTCACCACGAACCGCTCGGGCGGCGTGGTTCCGGCCGCCTCGGCCGGGGACCCCGCCGGTTCCGCCGTGGAGGGTGGCGGGGGCAGGAGCAGATCGAGGAGCCGCTCCTCCGCCCGTTCCTCCGCCTGGGGATACACGTCGTCCTCACGCTCGCCCCGAACCATGGTGATGGACGCGTCCACCAGCTCACGCACCATGGATTCCACATCCCGCCCGACGTACCCGACCTCGGTGAACTTCGACGCTTCCACCTTGAGGAAGGGTGCCCCGGCGAGTCGCGCGAGCCGCCGCGCGATCTCGGTCTTCCCGACTCCCGTGGGACCAATCATGATGATGTTGTTGGGAACGATCTCGTCCCGGATCTGCTCCGGGGTCTGCGAGCGCCGCCACCGATTACGGATCGCGATCGCGACCGCACGCTTGGCCGCCTTCTGCCCGACGATGTAGCGGTCGAGTTCCGCCACGATCTGGCGCGGCGGGAGTTCCTCCAGCCAGGGCAACGGCTCGACCGGAGGCGTGGCGGCCGGCGGGCCGGTCCGCTCGGAGGCCGCCTCGGTCATCGGCTTTCTCCCAGTTCGACCACCGTCAGATGCCGGTTGGTGAAGACACAGATGTCCGCCGCGATCCCCAGGCTGCGCTCGACGATCCCACGTGCATCGAGTGGGGAGTCGAGCAGCGCGCGGGCCGCGGCCAATGCGTAGTTGCCCCCGCTGCCGATCGCCAGCATCCCATCGTCCGGCTCGATCAACTCCCCGCTGCCGCTGAGCACGAAGCCGTGCGCCGCATCAGCCACCGCGAGGAGCGCCTCGAGCCGGCGCAACACCCGGTCGCTGCGCCAGTCTTTCGCCAGCTCCACCGCCGCCCGTGGCAGGTTGGCCGGGAACCGTTGGAGCTTCTCCTCGAACTTCTCGAACAGCGTGAACGCGTCCGCGGCGGCGCCGGCGAAGCCCGCCACCACCGTTCCCCCCCCCAGCTGCCGGACCTTCGTGGCCCGCGACTTCATCACCGTGTCGCCCACCGTCACCTGACCGTCACCACCCATCACCACCCGTCCGTCCTTGCGAACGCAGAGGATCGTCGTGGAACGCACTCGAGGAGGCATGCGTCGTCTCCGATGTCCGTTACTTGGCACGCGGGTGCGCGGCCTGATACACCCGCTTCAGGCGCTCGATACTGGTATGAGTATACACCTGGGTCGTGCTGAGCGAACGGTGGCCGAGCAGCTCCTGGACGGCCCGCAGGTCGGCGCCGGCATCGAGCAGATGGGTCGCAAACGTGTGCCGCAACGAGTGCACCTTGAGCGCCGACCGTTCCCCGAACATGCGCAGGTACCGGCGGACGGCGAGCTGCACGCCCCGCGGCGAAAGGCGGGCGCCGGAGCGGCCAAGGAACAGCGCCCGGCGGTCGCCGCGCCCGGCGGCGAGGCCCCCCAGGTATGCCTCACGCGCCCCTTCATAGGCCCGCAGCGCGCGCCCGGCGGCCCGGCCCAGTGGCAGGATGCGTTCCTTCCTTCCCTTGCCGCGCACCTTCGCCTGCTCCGCCACGAGATCGACGTCCCGCACGTCGAGTCCGGCGAGTTCGGCGAGCCGCATACCGGTCCCGTAGAACACCTCGAGAATGGCCAAATCCCGCACTTCCTGGAATCCCCCCCGGGACGCGGCGCCTTCCGCCAGCGCAAACAGCTCGTCCACCTGTGCCCGGTCGAGGATCTCCGGCAGGCGTCGCTCCGGCTTCGGAAGCCGCAGCCCCCGTGCCGGGTTGACCGACAGGCCATATCGCGATCCGAGAAAGCGGTACAGCGTTCGGAGGGCCGAGACCGCGCGCGCGATGGACCGCCTGGCAAGCCCTCGGCGTGCGAGTTCCCCCATGAAGCTGCGCAGTGCGAGCCGATCCACCTCCCCCCATTCCCACGGCGCCCCGAAATACTCGTCGGCAAACCGCTGGAACGCCGCGAGGTCGCGCCGGTAGGCTCGGGTGGTATGCGGGGAGTCATTCCGCTCCTTCGTGAGAAAGATCAGGAACTCCTCGATCTCGGCGCGGAGCGCCGGTTCCGCACTCACCGGCGCACCTCGGTGAAGGTGTCCGCGAACGCCTCCATGGCCGCAAGGCTGCGCTCCGCGAGCATCTGTTTGCGCAGTCGCTTGTCGCGCGGTGGGGCCGGGAGCGGGGGCAACAGGCCGAAATTGGCGTTCATCGGCTGGAAATGCCGCGGGTCGGCGCCGTGGACGTAGCGCAGCAGCGCCCCGAGCATGGTCTCCTCCGGAGGCAGGACGGCGGTCCCGCCGGCGAGGACCCGCGACAAGGTAAGCCCGGCGTAGAGCCCAGTGCCCAACGACTCGGTATAGCCCTCCACACCCACCAGTTGTCCGGCAAACAGGAGGTGCGGATCGTCGGGGGCCGAGAGCGGTGGCGTCAGGCTCGCCGGAGCGTTGAGATACGTGTTGCGGTGGATGCTGCCAAGGCGCAGGAACTCCGCCGACTCGAGGCCGGGGATCGTGCGGAAGATGCGCTGCTGCTCCGGGATCCTCAGCCGGGTCTGAAATCCGACGAGGTTCCACATCTGCCCGGCCCGGTCTTCCTGCCGCAGCTGCACCACCGCGTAGGGCGGTCGGCCCGTCGTCGGGTCCGGGAGCCCGACCGGCTTCATCGGTCCGAACCGGAGCGCGTCCTCGCCCCGGGAGGCCATCTCCTCGATGGGCAGGCAAGCCTCGAAATACGGCACGGCGTCGAACTCGTGCGGGCGGAACTGTTCTCCGTCCCGGAGCGCCGCGACGAACGTGCCGTAGGCCTCGCGCGTGAGGCCTACGG
>JAOUDR010000324.1 GCA_029859185.1 Gemmatimonadota bacterium | reverse complement strand
CCACGTCTCACCCGGCTTGAGCACCTGCACCGTGACCCCCTTCGGGCGGAAGGTCTTCGGATTCTGTGCGATGGGGGGCCACGTGTCGTAGTGGATTGGGATCGCCACCTTGGCGCCGATCATCTCGGCCGCGCGGGTTGCCAGCTCCGGTCCCATGGTGAAGCGGTCGCCGATCGGGACGAGCGCAATGTCCGGCGCGTACACCTCGCCGATCAAGCGCATGTCGCCGAACAGGCCCGTATCGCCGCAGTGGTACACCGTGGTCCCGCCGATATGGACGACGAGCCCGCACGGCATGCCGAGGTAGCGACCCTCGTACGAGGACGAGTGGAACGCCTGGGTGAACGCCACCCAGCCGAACGGCGTCGTGATCTTGCCGCCCGGATTGCCGGGCTCGGTGCGCGCCACCCCTTGCTCGGCGAGGAAGTTGCACACCTCGAAGACCGCGATGACCGTGGCGTCGTTCCGTCGCGCGATGGCGACGGTGTCGCCGAGGTGGTCACTGTGCCCGTGCGTGAGGGCAATGAACTGGCAGCGGAGGTCGTCGGGCTTGTGGCGGGCGACGGGATTGCCGGTGAGGAAGGGATCGATTGCCAGTGTGTGCTGGCCGTCGTCGAATGTGAACCCTGCGTGGCCGAGAAACGTCAGCGTCAGCGTCATGGTGTCACCTCTGGACGGGGCTCGAAACTTCTCGAAAGCTGGCCGATGGGGCGGGGGAAGGGAATCGTCCTTGCTTGACGGCGGTGCGGTTGCGCTGAAGGTTCAGTGCGGGAGATCGGGGGGTAGGCGGGCGTGTCGATGCTCATCGAGCGGCTCCGTGTCGCTTTGGGAGAAGAGTACGACGTGGAGCGCGAGCTCGCCGCCGGGGGAATGGGTGTGGTGTTCCTCGGGCGTGAGCGATCGCTCGACCGATCCATCGCGATCAAGATCCTGCGACCGGAACTCGCGACGGCCGTAGCGGCCGAGCGGTTTCAGCGGGAAGCACGGATGCTGGCCGCGGTCGCGCATCCCAGCGTCGTGACGATTCATCGGGTCGGCGAGGCGGGTGGCCTCTTCTACTTCGTGATGGAGCGGTTGGACGGCACGCTCGCGGATCGTCTGGCGAACGGCCCGCTACCGCCGAGCGAGGTCGTGCGGGTTGCGACCGATCTCCTCGAAGGGCTCGCCCGGGTGCACGATCGCGAGATCGTTCATCGTGACGTCAAACCGTCGAACGTCTTCCTGCGCGACGACGGGCGAGCCGTCCTGGGTGATTTCGGGATCGCGCGCAGCCTGATCAGCTCGGATCCTTCCTTGACGGCCACGGGTCACTACCTCGGCACGCCGGACTACATGGCCCCCGAGCAGTTCGTGGAAACGGGTGTGAGCCCCGCGGCCGATATCTATGCCCTCGGGATGGTGGGCTACGAGGCGCTCACCGGACGTCGGTGGAAGACCAAAGGCGATCCGCTGCGCGGGGACTGGACCGGGGTGCCCGGTCGGTTGCGCGACGTGCTCCAGCGAGCACTGGCGCTCGACCCGGCCGACCGCTGGCTGGATGCCCGCAGCTTCGCACGAGCGCTCGAGGCGACGCAACGGACACCCCGCGCCCGGTGGGCGGTTGTCAGCTCCGCGGCGGTCGTCACCGCGGTCGGCCTGGCGTTCATCTTCTGTCCGCCGCCGCCATCGAATGTCGGACTGGACAGCGAAGTCGCCGTCCTGTCGTTCCCCGTCACCGGCGGGTCTGCCGACGCCGGGCAGGTGCTGTCCATTTGGGTCGAGCAGAATCTGCGCCGCGCGTTTGGCGACTCCGGGCTCCGTGTCACCCCCACGGAACTGTCGACACCGTGGTTTGCGGCGCTGGGAACGGACAGCGCACTCCCGGCATCGGCGTGGATGGACCTCCATACGCAACGGGTGCTGCGAGGTCACGTGACGGTGCGTGGTGACTCCATGGTCGTGGTGGCCGAGTTGGTGGCTCCAGACGGATCCGTCCAACCGCTCGGGCGGTTTCCGCGCGGCGTCGACGACCTGATGGGATTGGGATACGGGATTGCCGCCGAGGCCACCAGGGCGATCCGAGGCCGCACGTCCGAGTTCAAGGGGTTGGCAGGTGGTAACGTGACCGCGTGGAAGGCGCTGATCGATGCCGAGTATGCGTTCGAGCGCGACAACTGGGCCGCCGCGGAGACCTTCTACCAGCGGGCGATCGCGCTCGACTCGTCGTTGGCTGCCGCCTGGTGGGGGCTGTACAACGTACGGCGCTGGCGGCGCGCGCCTCCCGAGATCGATCTCGCCGCAGTGTACGCGCAATATGGCGGGGGATTGGGCGACATCGAGGGCCTGCTGATCCGGGCGGAGTTGGCGGCCACGGTCCCGGAACGGCTCGCGATCTACGACACCGCGATCGCACGGTTCCCCTACGATCCGTATCCGCGTCTCCTCCTCGGAAACGAGTTGTTCCACCGTGGAGCGTTCGCGGGACTCGGTCTGGACAGCGCCGTGGCCGCGCTCCGCTCCGCGGCGAAGGCGAACCCGTACGTCGCCTCGACCTACTCCATGCTGGCCTGGGCACTGACGCGGCTGGGAGATGGACCCGGGACGCGCGCGGCCCTCGACGCGCACGCGGGGCTCGCCCGTGCGCAGCCGGAGGAGGACTTCAGCATGGGGAGCGTCCTCGAGTTGGCGTGGGCGGAGCGATTTCGGCCGCCCGCCGAGGCGGCGCAAGCACGCACGCAGGTGCTGACGTCGCCCGACGGGATGCAATCGCTCGCGCGCGCAGTGCGTCTCGGATTGTCGTTCGGGCTTCCGGACGCCCAACGCGATATTGGCCAACAACTCGAGAGGCTCCCGGACGCCCGAGCCAGGGTGAACGGCCTGCTGGCCCAGGCGTTGGCGCACCTGGCAAGCGGGCACGTCGATACCGCGCTTCGCGCCTTCGATGATGCCGCCGGCGCGGCCGGAGATCCGGAGCTGGCATTCGAAGCGGCGGAGTGGCGTTTGATCCTGCCCGCCCTTGGTCTCCCGGGGATACCGGAGCGAGACCGGGCCACTGCGCGGGATCAGCTCAGGCAGCTGCGCGGGGGCGTCCACGCCGCGCGCGCGGAGTGGGCCTTGCTACTCGATGGCCTGTCGCGCAGTGCGTCGGACGCCGCATCACACCAGGCTGCCCTCGACACGCTGGTAGGTGCCCCGGGACTCCGCGTGCTCGGCGACGCCCTGATACACGCGGTACGGGGCGATACGGCACGGGCGCTCGCGCTGACCGACAGTCTGCGCCACTACGTCCTCGTGGCCGACGTCGAGGATCCGCTGGAGCGGGTGGTCTTGTTCCTCCACCGGGGTCGATGGCTCGCGGCGCGCAACGCCGATGCCGCCGACGCCGCCTGGCGCTGGTACGAGAACGCCGATCTCGCCGGGTGGCCGCAGGGATACCCGCAGGCCGCCGAGCTCGATTGGGCGTTCGAGACCTTCGCGCGGTACGAGCGTGCCCATCTGGCCGTAGTGTCCGGGAACATGTCCCGCGCGTGCGGTCTGATTCCGGAGGCCCTGCGCCGCTGGGCCAACGCCGATCCGGTCTACGAGCCGCTCCGGAAGGACCTGCATGCGTGGGCGGCCATGTGTCCGACCTCATGATGCTCCAGCTACGCCTCCTCGGTCCCCCGGATGTGACGATTGACGGCCAGCCCGCGCCGGCGGAGCTGCTATGGCGGAAGCATCTGGCGCTCCTCGCGTATCTCGCGCTATCCCCGCGGCGTGCGCGCACGCGCGATCATCTCGTGGGGCTGCTGTGGGGAGACAAAGCCGAAGCCTCGGCCCGGCACTCACTCCGCGAGGCGATCCGGGTCCTGCGGCAGGGGCTCGCGGCCGATGCGATCGAGGCGGAAGGGCAGCTGGTCCGGCTCACCATCGACGCGATGGAGCTGGATACCGACGAGTTTGCGGCCCGTGAAGCGAGGGGTGCGTGCGCAGAGGCGATCGCGCTGGTGGCGGGGGAGTTCATGGAGGGGTTCGGCGTTCCGGGCGCCTCCGCGTTCGAGGATTGGCTGACCGCCATGCGAACGGAGTGGCGTGGCCGCGTGACTAGGGCCCAGGCGGGCGCGGCCACGGCCGCGCTCCGAGCCGGCCGGCTCGACGACGCCCGGCGCATGGCGAGCCGGGCATTGGTTGCGGAGCCGCTCTCCGACATCGCGGTGCAGACGGCCATGCAG
>JAOUDR010000322.1 GCA_029859185.1 Gemmatimonadota bacterium | reverse complement strand
TCGGTCGACCGTCGCCTGCCACAGCGGGGCGGCCACCGTAGCGCTGTCGCCGCGGGTCCAGCTGTTGGCGCCCTGCACCTCGAAGTAGTAGAGCTTGGCGAACACGAGCCGGACGTCGCCGGAGAGCACCCGATTGAACGCGCTGTTTTCGATGCGGTCGGTGTAGGCGAGGCCGACCGTGGACTGCTCGCCGACATCACGGCGCAGCCGTAACGCGTTGATGAACGGGTGGTCCTCCCCGGTGGCCGAGACGCGCTTGTCGTCCGCGGCCGAAATCAGGGCGACGCTCGTGCCTGCCACTTTCCCCGTGAGCTTGAGCCCGCCGAGCGGCTCCGCGATCTGTCGGGTGTAGATCAGCGAGTTCGGCGTGTTGAACAGCTCGATCCCTTCCAGGAAGAACGGCCGCTTCTCCGGGTAGAACAGCGCAAACCGCTCGTTCACGGTGACCTGGGCGACGTCGGCTTCGACCTGGGAGAAGTCCGGATTCACCGTGCCGTCGAGCGTGAGGTTCGAGGTGATGCCCCACGACACGTTGAAGCCGACCTCGGGCGTCGGGTCGTAGGTCCAGGCACCGAGGGAGTCGGGCGCGCCATCCATGCGCCCCGTGGCGAACGGGTTCACGCTCAGCACCAGGCCGCGCTCGAGGCCGGTGAGGTCCGCGAGGGTCCCCGACTGCGCCAGGAATGACGCGTTCGCGCGCACCGCAGTGGTCCACGTGTCCTCGTAGGCCGAGTGCTGGACCTTGCGGATGATGTTGATGGCCCACGTCTGGGGGTCGGCGCCCTGGAAACTGATACTCTTGAGCGGAATCCGCATCTCCACTTCGTATCCGCTCGGCGTGACCCGGCCATGGGACTCGAAGGTGAAGTCGGGGTTCATGTCCACGTTCTCGAAACGTCCGTCCATCTCGCGCGCGTGGCCGCCCGCGCTCCCGAATCCCCCCTCCGTGCGGATGCCGTCGGCCTGCACGCCGAGCGGGTTCACGCCGAAGACGTAGGCGCGACGCCGGTCGTTGAAGGTGTCGAGCAGGATCTGGACGTAATCGTCGGTCTCGATCTTGTCGCGGTCGGCCAGCGTGGCGCGGATGTCGCCGTGCTGCTCGAACGCGCGGACGGCGAAGTAGATGGCTTCTGGGGTGTACCAGACCAGGATCTCCGTGGAGTCCTCGGCGGGCCGGCCGTCCACGGGGCGGTACTGGGAGAACCCCGTGAGCATGGCGGCTCGTTGCCAGACCGACTCGTCGAGGGTGCCGTCCACGGTGATCGTGTCGGCGAGGCGCGGGATGGCGACCGCGGTGTCACCGTTGCGGCCGTGATAGACCGCCTGCTGGGCGGTGAGGGCCGTCGTGGAGGCCACCAGGGCCGCGCAGAGGAGGATGGGGTAGCGCATGGCGGCGGAAATGTAGCGTGGAAACCGCGTCGAGAGCGACGGAAGTCCGCTAGCGCCAGACCGCCCGTCCGCCGGGGTGCGGGGACGGGCGGAGGGGGGACCGCCGAATGGGGTCGAAGGCACGCGCGGGGCCGCCGCGCCTACTCGTACCGCAACGCCTGAATCGGATCGAGGCGCGCCGCTCGCTGCGCGGGCCAGATACCGAAGAACAGCCCCACGCCGGCACTGAACGCGATCGCGAGCACCACGGCGCTCGGTGAGATCAGGGTGTTCCAGTTGGCGATGCGCGAGAGGGCCATGGCGCCACCGGCCCCCAAAATGATGCCCATAACACCACCCATCAAGCACAGCACGAGTGCCTCGACCATGAATTGGAGCAGGATGCTGTGCCGCGTGGCACCGAGCGCCTTCCGGATACCGATTTCCTTGGTCCGCTCGGTCACCGAGACGAGCATGATGTTCATGATCCCGATGCCACCCACGAGTAGGCTCACCGCCGCGATGCCGGCGAGGAGGAACGTGAACGTCCGCGTGGTCTCCTCGAACGTCGCCAGGAACTCCGAGCGATTCCGGATCTGGAAGTCGTTGTCGCCCCCAGGGCGGATGCCGTGCGCGCTCCGCAGCGCCCGCTCGATCTCGAGCATGGCGATGTTCACCGAATCGGGGTGCGCGACTTCAACCGTGAGTGAACGGAGCCGGTCTCGTCCCACCACCCGGTACTGCGCGGTCTGGAGGGGAATCAGAATCTGCTCGTCGGGATTGCCCCAGCCACTTGACGTTCCCTTCTCCGCGAGCAGCCCGACGATCTCGAATGGGATGCCCCGGATCTGGATCGTCTGGCCGATCATGGCCGGGCCGTTGCTGCCGAGCATCTCGGGAACCGCATAGCCGATGACGGCCACCCGGCGCCGTGCTTCGTCGTCGCCCTTCGTGAACATCCGGCCCGCCACCAGCTTGTAGTTCTGGACCGTGAGGTAGTTGGGCGTCGTGCCGTTGACGTTCACGTTGATGTTCTGGTTCCCGAGCTTCACCTGCTGGTTGCCGGAGATCTCGGGCACGACGTTGGCGATCACCGCGCTGGTGTTCTCGAGGGCCTTGGCGTCATCCACCGTGAGGCTCACGCGGTCGCCGCTCGCGACTCCGCGCATGAACGACTGACCGGGGTAGATCGTGAGCAGGTTGGTCCCGAGCTGCTCGATCTGGTCCTGGACGGCCTTCTGGGCCCCGGAGCCCAACGCCACCATGGTGATGACTGCGGCGACGCCGATCACGATGCCGAGCATCGTGAGCATGGACCGCAGCTTATTGGCGCGGATCGCGCTGAGCGCGACGACGATGATCTCGCCGATCAGCATTACCGGCCCCGCGGGGGTGTAGTCGTGGTGCTCGACCGCTGCATGCCGGGAACGGCCCCGCCGCCCGTCATCCGGTTCATCCGGTTGGCCCACTCCTGCTGTGCCTGCACGAGGCTCGCGCTGGGCAGAATGAGCACGGTATCCTGCGCGGTGAGGCCGCGGGTGACCTCGGAGTAGTCGAGGTCGGTGAGCCCCGTGCGGATCGGGATCGCCGTGGGCTCGCCGTTGCGCATGACGAACACGATGTAGTCGCCGCCGCCCAGCGCAGCGCTCGTGCTGGACTGCCGCTGACCGCCCTGTCCACCACCCATGCCGCCCATGGCGCTTCGCATCCGCTGGAAAAGGGTCTGCTCCTCCGCCGACAGGGCACTGGGCCCGCCACCGCTCCGCATCTTCGCAAAGAGCGCGTCCACCTGCTGCGCCGTGATGCCCTCGGGCAGCTTGATCTCGCGACCGTCCCGCGTGCGATAGATGTTGGACGGTGTCGAGTCCGTGGCCGTGGTGCCACCCAGTGAAGCCTGACCGCCCTGCGCGGCCTCGCGCGCCTGCGCGAGCTGCTGGTTCACGGTCTCCTCGTCGATCCCGAGGACCATCGCGGCGGAAGCCACGTCGCGGGTGGTGCGGAGGGCCGCGTTCGGTACCGCCAGGACCCCTTCGCGGTTCCCGACGTGCATCTCGACTTCCGCGTTCATCCCGGGCTTCAAGAGCCCCTGCCGGTTGGCGATCCGCACCAGGACGGGGAACATGGTCACGTTCTGCTGGGTGACAGCCAACGGCTCGATCTTCAGGACTTTCCCTTCGAACGGCCGGCCGGGATAGGCATCCACCAGGATCGAGACATCCATCCCGGGCTGAATCTTGCCGATGTCCGTCTCGTCTACCTGGGCCCGCACCTGCACGGTGTCCAGATTGGCCATTCGCAGCAGGACCGTCCCACCGCCCACGTTGCTCGTGGCCGACGAGATCACCGTGCCGACCTCGACGTTGCGCTCGATCACGACGCCGGCAACCGAGGCGCGCACGTCGGTGTCCTCCCACGCGATCTTGGCGTCCTCGAACGAGCGCTGGGCACGGACGAGTCGGGCGCGCGCATTGGCCGCGGCCAGTCGGGCGTTGTCGTATTCCTGCTCGGTGATGGACTGCGTCTTGAACAGCTCCTCCGACCGTCGCAGCTGCGAGTTCGTGTTGGTGAGCTCGGCTTGCGCCACGTCCAGATCGGCCTCGGCCTGGATGCGGGCGTTCTCCGGCACGCGCTGGTCGACCCGGATGAGCCGTTGGCCCGGCACGACGACGTCGCCCGTCTCGACGAGCACGGCGATGATCTCGCCCGAGGCCTTGGACTTCACCTCGACCGTCGTGATGGGCTCGATGGCCCCGGCGGCGCTGGCCGACACCACGATGTCGCGCGTGGTGACGGGGATGAGCTGATAGACCGGCGGCGGAACTTCCTCCTCAC
>JAOUDR010000323.1 GCA_029859185.1 Gemmatimonadota bacterium | reverse complement strand
CCCCGCCGGGTAGGGGCGACCCGCCGGGTCGCCCCAACGCATCACGCATCAACCGTGCGCCCGCCCGCCGACGCCGGTCGAACCGACCCGCCGGGTAGGGGCGACCCGCCGGGTCGCCCCAACGCATCACGCATCAACCGTGCGCCCGCCCGCCGACGCCGCCCGGGCCGACCCGCCGGGTAGGGCCGACCCGCCGGGTCGCCCCAACGCATCACGCATCAACCGTGCGCCCGCCCGCCGACGCCGGTCGAGCCGACCCGCCGGGTCGCCCCAACGAATCACGAATCAACCGTGCGCCCGGCGCGCCGGCACGGGGCCGGTCGAACCGATCCGCGGGGCCACCCCCATTCACCCCGCGGCCAACCGCCACACCTGTGCCACCAGGAAACACACGACGAATCCCATGACCAGCGGCAGGAGCGTCGCTACCGTGGTCCACCGCGCGCTCCGCGTTTCGCGATAGATGGTGTAGATCGTGGTGGAGCACGGGTTGTGCAGCAAGCTGAAGAGCATCAGGTTCACGCCCGTCAGCAGCGTCCAGCCGCCGGCCCGCAGCACGTTGCCGACCGCGGCTGGGGCATCCAACTCGAACATCACGCCCGCCCCCGCCCCAACGCCGGCCATTCCGCTCGCGAGCACCGTGAGCATCAGCACGGTGGGGATCACGATTTCGTTGGCCGGGATCGCTACGACATACGCGAGCAGGATCACGCCGTTCAATCCCACCAGCAGCCCAGCCGGCTGGAGCCACCGGATGGCGTGCTCGGCGACGCTGGCGCCGCCGACGTGGATATTGGCGCCGAGCCAGATCACCGCGCCCGCCGGCAGCGCGAACACCACGGCCCGCCACAGTACGATGAGGGTCCGGTCGATCAGGGACGTATAGAGCGTCTGGAGGATGCGCGGCGGACGATACGGCGGCAGCTCCAGGCTGAACGTGCTGGCTTCACCCTTGAGCACGGTCCGCGACAGCAGCCACGAGCTCACGAACATCGCTACGATACCCAGCAGCGCGATGCCCACGACGGCGCTCGCGGAGACCAACCCCGCGAGCCGTGGCGGCGCCAGCGCGCCGATGAACACGGTCGCGATGAGGATCTGGGTGGGCCAGCGGCCGTTGCAGAGCGAGAAGTTGTTGGTCAGAATCGCAATGAGGCGTTCCCGCGGGCTGTCGATGACGCGTGTCGCCACCACGCCGGCCGCGTTGCAGCCGAAGCCCATGCACATCGTGAGCGCCTGCTTGCCGTGCGCGCCGGTCGCGCGGAACAGCGCATCCAGATTGAACGCCACCCGCGGCAGATACCCGAAATCCTCGAGCAGCGTGAACAGCGGGAAGAAGATGGCCATGGGCGGGAGCATGACGCTCACGACCCACGCGGTGGCGAGGTACATGCCGTCGATCACCAGGCCGTCGATCCATCCCGGGACCGAGATCGCCGCCGCGCCAGCTTTGAGCAGCGGGTGCACCGTTTCCAGCAGGAAGCTCGCGAGGAGGCGGGACGGGACGTTGGCACCCGCGATGGTGATCCAGAAGACCACAGCCAGCACGGCCAGCATCGTCGGGAACCCGAACCAGCGGCTCGTGAGCAACCGGTCCAGCGTGCGATCCACCTCAAAGGCTACCCGCCGTGGCCCGCTGATCACGCAGATGGACGCGATGCGCTGTGCCTCCGCGTACAGGCCCTCCATCACCCGGTCGTGGAACTCGACCCCCAGCGTCCAGCGTCGACGCAGCACGAGACTGGCCAGTTCGTCCATTGCATGGCTCGACGGTGCCTCCGCACCGTCGTCGCTGAACAGCTCGGCGAGCGCCCCGGTCCGCACCGCCTCTTCGATACGGTCGTCGCCGGCGAGCAGCCGCAACGCGACCCATCGGGTGTTCGGCAGCTCCGGCCACAGCACACCGAGGCGCTCGGCTACGGCGGCCGTCGCCGACTCGAGGTCGGCCGGGAGCGCCGGCGGCCGGAGCGGCGTGGGCACGACCTCACCGGTCGCCACGCGAAGGATCGCGGCTCGCAGCTCGTCCAGCCCCTCGTCCCGCCGGGCGGATGTAGCGATCACGGGGACGCCCAACGTCGCCTCGAGCTTGCGCGGGTCCACTGCAATGCCGTGACGCTTTGCCTCGTCCATGAGGTTGAGGCACACCACCACGCGGTCGGTGATCTCCAGGATCTGCAGCGCGAGATTCAGGTTGCGCTCGAGCCGCGTGGCATCCATGACGATGACCGTGACGTCCGGTCGCCCGAACAGCAGGAAGTCCCGCGCTACTTCTTCGTCGGCGCTCGCCGCCTGGAGCGAGTACGTCCCGGGCAGGTCCACCAGCTTGAACCGCGTGTCGTCGTGCGCGTAGCTGCCTTCCGCGCGTGTGACCGTCTTGCCCGGCCAGTTGCCGGTGTGCTGGCGCAACCCGGTGAGCGCGTTGAACACGGTGCTCTTGCCGGTGTTCGGGTTGCCGGCGAGCGCGATCAGGTAGTCCCACCGGCCCGGGGCCACCCCGAGCTGCACGAGGTTGGACTCGCGGCGCGCCGTGCAGCCGACGCAGGGAGCGGTGGCGGTCACGGCGTCACGCCTCCACCGACGCCGTCACGGCACGCACCAGCACGGCCTCCGCCTGGGACCGGCGGAGCGCAATCAGTGCGCCCCGCACCCGGTAGCCGATCGGATCGTGGGTGATGCTGTCCAACTCCGCGGTCACCTCGGTGCCCGGCACCAGGCCCAGGTCGAGCAGCCGGCGCCGTTGGCGGCCGCGCAACGCCGGGAGGAGACGCTCCACCACCCCCGCTTCCCCGGGGCGCAGGTCGGCGAGCGACGTGCCGGAGACCTCTTCCCCGGGACCCGCCCGACGGCCCACCGTGACCTGCGCCGCCAACGTGGCATCGAGCGTGACGGATCGTCCATCGACGTCGAGCACGAGCCCGTCTGCGACCCGCTCGAGGACGCGCAGGCGCCCGCCCGCCGCGAGTCCGGCCGCCACCAGCCCTTCGAAGGCGCTCCGCGGCTCGTCCTCCACGTGGGTGATCCACCCACCCTCCCCGGGCACGAGGGCGGTCAGCGGGCGGCCGGTGGCGGGGGGCAGGTCACCCGCCGCCGTGGGAATGGGATCGCCGTGCGGGTCGTACAGCGGGTGACCCATGCGTGCGGACAGGGCGTCGGCCTCGTCGGAGCTGAGCGCGTGCTCCCGCGTGTCCGCGTACTCGTGCCAGTCCGCCGGCGCCACCCCGGTTTCGTCCGCCAGGTACCGCTCCCACAGCCGGTGCGTGCGTACCAGGCGCAGCGCGTAGTGGCGGCCGGCCTCGGTGAGATGCAGCCCGGTCGCACCGGTCCGCGCGAACCCGAGCCGGTCGAGACGCTGCAGCACGCGCAACGCGCGGCTGCGCGAAACGTCGAGCGCCCCGGCCACGCTCTCGAGCGAGGGAGCCCCGTGGGCCTGCTCGATGCCGTGGAGGTACTTGAGCGCATCTTCGGCAAGTACCCGTTCGGTCAGCTGCGCCAGCCGCGCGAGCTTCGAGAGGACACCGTGCCGCGGCCAGGTGAGGACCGCCACCACCACCACCAACCCGGCGAAGACCAACAGCGCGACGCGCGGATCAGCCACCATGGCCTCCGGTCCGTCCCGCCCGTCCGGCGAGCGTCGCCGCGAGGCGGATGGCCGCCAGCAAGGACCCGGGATCCGCCACGCCCTGGCCCGCGATATCGAACGCCGTGCCGTGGTCGGGGGACGTGCGGACGAACGGCAGGCCGAGCGTCACGTTCACGGCGGATCCGAACGCAGCCACTTTGATGGCCGTCATGCCGACGTCGTGGTACGGCGCGATCACCGCGTCGAACTCACCACGCAGGGCCCGCACGAAGACGGTGTCCGCCGGGAGTGGGCCGGCGGCGCCAAGGGCTGCCGCGGCCGGCGCCAGGATATCGAGATCCTCGCGCCCGAACCGGCCACCCTCACCGCCGTGGGGATTGACGGCGCACACCGCAAGCCGCGGCGCGGGCATCCCCCACCACCGCCGCAGCGCGTCCACGGTGATCCGGCCGATGCGCTCGATCAGCGCCGCCGTCAGCAGACCCGGCACGTCCCGCAACGGGACGTGGGTGGTTGCCAGCACCACGCGAAGCCGCTCGTCGGTGAGCATCATGGCCACGTCCGCGCCACCGGCGAGCGCGGCTAGCCACTCGGTGTGACCGGGATACGGGACACCCGCC
>JAOUDR010000321.1 GCA_029859185.1 Gemmatimonadota bacterium | reverse complement strand
TGATCTATAACTCCCTTGGCTTGCTGCGGGCGTTCTACCGGGACGGCGTGCGGTACATGACGCTCACGCATTCCGCGACCACCGACTGGGCCGATGCGTCGACGGACGCCCCGCGGCACGGCGGTCTGTCGCCGTTTGGCGAAGAGGTGGTGCGGGAGATGAACCGGCTCGGGATGCTCGTGGACCTCTCGCACGTCTCGGATTCCACCATGTGGGACGCGCTGCGCGTGACGGAGGCGCCGGTCATCTATTCGCACTCTTCGTCACGGCACTTCGCGCCGCATCCGCGGAACGTTCCGGACGACGTCGCCCAAGCGGTAGGTGAGAACGGCGGCGTGATCATGGTGACCTTCGTACCGGATTTCATCTATCTGCCGAGCTACGAGTATGGCGAAGCGCGCGACAGTGTGGCGCGTGCGGTCTTGACGTCGACTGGTGATACCGCGGCGGCCATGGAAGCCGTGCAGGTGTGGCAACGCAGCCAGCCGCCAATGCCGCTCCCGGACCTCGGTGTCGTGGCCGATCACATCGAGCACCTGCGCGACGTCGCCGGGGTGGACCACGTCGGACTCGGGAGTGATTTCGACGGTATCAGCTCGGCCCCCCGCGGACTCGAAGACGTCTCGATGTTCCCGGCACTCATTGCGGAGCTGATCCGGCGTGGCTGGAGTGATGGCGACGTGAAGCGCGTCATCGGCCTCAACGTCCTGCGGGTGATGCGCGAGGCAGAGGCGGTCGCCGCGCGGCTGCAGCAGGAGCGGCCGGCAAGTACCGCCCAAATCGAGGTGCTCGATGGGTGGGACGCCAAGCCGTGGATGTATGGACCGGAACGGCGGTAGGGGGCATGATGGAGAGGGGCAGAGGGGCGACGGCACCGATGCAGAGGGGCAGAGGGGCAGAGAAGAGCTTTGGTTGGGGGCCGACGCGCGTTGGCCCCCTCCGAACCCTGCACCGTCCCTTGTCTCTGCCCCTGCTGCCCCTCTTTTCTGTCTGTTTGTTCGCCTGCATGGCACCCGCGGCCGACAGTCTCAAGGAGCGCGAGGTCCGGGAAGCCCGCCGGGCCTTCGAAGCCAACCTCGAGGCGATCCGCGCGCGCGATCTCGAGGCGTACCTCGCGGGGTATCTCGACTCCCCCGACTTCGTCTATTTGGGGCCGGATGGGGTCGCACGAGGATTCGCGCCGTTCGCGGCGGCCCGCCGCGCCGAGGCGGCGTTTCCGGACAGCCTCGCCGCCGGGACTCCGGAGCTGACCTGGCTGGCCCCGGGTGTGGTGCACGTGGCGTATCCCTTCGCGGCGCGCCAGGGGACGGTGACGGGTGTCGGATGGTCGGAGCGCGTGCTCGTACGCACGACCGTTGGGTGGCGTATCGCGGTGACGAGTGTGATTCCGGGGGTTGGGGATGGGGGAGCGAGGGCGATGAAGGGCGATGAAGGGCGATGAGGGGTGCCAAAGGGCCGAGGAAGACGAGGGGCGCAGGGGAATCTGTTGTCAGCTTTGATCGTCCCTCATCGGTTGTCGTCGCCCGTCATCGCCCAGACCTAACGGAGGTATCCATGCGGGTAGGAGTCATCGTCGCCATGGTGCTGGCGGCCGGCGCCGGGAGCGCGGTCGCGCAGCAGAAGCAGGTCATCCGGATGCCCGGTTCGCTCGAGGGGCTGCCGTTCTCCACAGCCGTCCGGGTCGATGATGTACTCTTCCTGTCGGGTCAGATCGGCGTCCAGCCGGGGAGTCGCGAGTTGGTGCCTGGCGGCATTGCGGAGGAAACGCGGCAGACGATGGAGAACATCAAGGCGGTGCTGGAGTATGCCGGCAGCTCGATGGATCGAATCGTGAAGTGCACGGTGTTCCTCGCGGACATGGCGGACTACGCGTTGATGAACACGGTGTATGCCTCCTTCTTTCCCACTGACCCACCCGCGCGCTCCGCACTCGGCACCACAGGGCTCGCCCTCGGCGCCGCGGTCGAGATCGAGTGCCTCGCGCTGGTGGGAGACGCCAAATGAAGACTCGGCGACAACTCGCCGCGCTCGAGCCGATGATCCTGGGCCGCCTGCACGGTCTCACGGACGCGCAGTGGCACGCGGCGCCGGACGGACGCTGGACGATTGCCCAGATCCTGCACCACCTCGCCATCGGTTTCGACGCCGTCGTCCAGCGGCTCGAGGAGCGCAAGGACCGCACCGATCTCGTGCGCCGTGCGTCGGCGCGGCAGCAGCTCGCACGGCATCTCCTGCTGGGCATCGGCCGGATTCCCCCCGGTCGGAAGACGCCTGCGGTGGCGCGGCCGGACGAACGGCCCGATCCGGCGTTGGCCACCGCACAATACCGCATGGCGGTGGCACGACTCACCAGCCTCGCGGAAACGCTGCCCGCCGAGCAGCAGGTCCGCGTTTTCGTCCAGCATCCGGTCGTTGGCGATCTCAACGTGCCCGAGTGGATCCGGTTCTTCTACGTGCACAATCGGCATCACGCCCACCAGATTACCGTTCGGCTCCGGTGGCTGCGGCAGCGGAAAGGGTAGTCGATCGGGAGCAGGGGGAGGAACGATGACGGAGCTGAAGAGCAGTTCGCCGTTGCGCAAGACGCGGGTACTGCTGGTGCAGGTCGAGGGCTTCCTCGACGTCGTCTCCCAAGCGGCACTCGCGTACGAGGCCGGCATGGTCGAGTACCTGCGGAACGGATGGACGGACTCGGTCGAGGAGAAGAGCGCGCAGATCCGCGAGTACGAGAACCGCGGTGATCGCTTGCGGAGCGAGATCGGTACCCGGCTCTACACGGAGATGCTGCTGCCCGACACGGTGGGTGACGTCTTGAGCCTGCTCGGCGCGCTCGACCACCTGCTCGACATCCTCAAGACCAACATCGTGATGCTCCGCATCGAACAGCCGCTCTTCCCAAAGGACTATCACCCGGCGCTGTTCGAGATGCTGCGAGCCACATGCGAGACCGTGGAGCAGACCGTCCTGGCGTCCCGGAGCTACTTCCGTGATCCCGTGACCGCGCGCGACCAGCAGCACAAGATCCACTTCTACGAAGACGAAGCCGAGCGGGCGGGGCTCCGGGTCCAGGAGGCGATCTTCTCGTCCGACCTCCCACTGGAGGAGAAGCGCCAGTTGCGCGAGCACGTGCTGCGCATCGACCGCCTGGCGGACCTCGCGGATGACGCGGGTGACGCGCTGGCCATCTTCGCGGTGAAGCGGACGCTCTAGGGGCTCCGGCCCGAACCCGGGAGTACGGCGATGACCGTCCCCTTCCTGATCTTCCTGTCGAGTGGCCTGTTCTTGGGCTGGACGCTGGGCGCCAACGATGCCGCCAACGTGTTCGGGACGGCGGTGGGGAGCCGGATGGTCCAGTTCCGCACGGCAGCCGTGCTGTGCGGCCTCTTCGTGCTCGTGGGCGCGGTCGTGAGTGGCGGCGGTGCGTCGCACGGACTGGGCCAGCTGGGCGCCGTGAATGCGCTGGGCGGATCGTTCACGGTCGCCCTCGCCGCCGCGATCACGGTCTACGGCATGACCGTCGCGGGGCTCCCGGTTTCGACGACGCAGGCGGTGGTCGGCGCCATCGTGGGCTGGAACCTGTTCAGCGCCACCGCCACCGATCTCGCGGCGCTCACCAAGATCGCAGGCACCTGGGTCGCGAGCCCGATTCTCGGGGCCCTGTTTGCGTTGATTCTGTACCACGCGATCCGCCTGGCCGTGCGGGTTTTCAAACCACACGTGCTCCAGCTCGACCAGATGCTTCGTGCAGGGTTCATCGTGGCGGGCGCGGCGGGCGCGTACAGCCTCGGCGCGAACAACATCGCCAACGTGGTCGGCGTGTTCGTTCCCTCCTCGCCGCTCCAGACCGTCTCGTTCGGACCGCTGATCCTGTCACCGGAGCAGCGGCTGTTCCTCATGGGTGGAGTGGCGATTGCCATCGGCGCCATGTTCTCGCGCCCCGTCATGATGACGGTCGGGCGGAGCCTGATGCCGCTCAATCCGGTGGGTGGGTTGGTCGTGGTGATGGCCCAGGCACTCGTGCTGTTCATCTTCTCGTCGAGGGCGCTGCAGGGCCTGCTGATCCAGATCGGACTGCCCCCCCTCCCGCTGGTGCCGGTCTCCAGCTCGCAGGCCGTGGTGGGTGCGGTCGTCGGGGTGTCGCTGGCGCATGGATTCCGCGGCCTGCGACAGGTGCAGTGGAGCGTGCTACGCAACATTGCCGTTGGCTGGGT
>JAOUDR010000320.1 GCA_029859185.1 Gemmatimonadota bacterium | reverse complement strand
GTCGGATGCGCACACGATCGAGATTCGGCGATGGACCACGACGATCCGGATCTCGAAGGGCGGTTTTGCGGTTCCGGGTCAACCGGTCAACTACAACGTGGCGATGCCGCCTCCCCCCCCTGCCCCCACTCCCACTCCTCCCCTGGGAGAGGGGGGAGGAGCGGGAGAAGCTCCCCCGGCTAAGTCCACCCTCATCGAGATCAAGTCTCCCATGGTCGGCACCTTCTATGCACAGCCGGAGCCGGGGGCGGATCCGTACGTCCGGGTCGGGAGCCGGATCACGTCCGGGCAGACGCTGTGCATCATCGAAGCGATGAAGATCATGAATCCACTCGACGCCGAGGTCTCCGGGGTGATCAAGGAGGTTGCCGTCCAGGACGCGCAGCCCGTCGAGTTCGGTCACGTCCTCTTCCGTGTGGATCCCAATGGCTGAGTCCCGTTCGTTCAACTTCAAGCAGGCCATCACGGAGATGGTCCGGCGTAACGGTTCCGACCTGCATCTCAAGGTGGGCCGTCCCCCGACCATCCGCGTCTCCGGTGACCTCGAGCCGCTGGCCCAGGATGCGCTGAAGCCGGAGGACCTCAAGGGGTTGGCCGAGCAGATCATGACTCCGCGTCAGGTGAAGGAGTTCGCGGAGCACAAGGAGGCGGACTTCGCCATCGGCGTGCCGGGGATTGGTCGGTTCCGGACCAACGTGTATCAGCAGCGGGGTACGCTCGCATTCGTGTTCCGGGCCATTCCGTATGAGATCAAGACGATCAAGGATCTGAACCTCCCGCCGTCGCTCGAGAAAATCTCGCTCAAACCCCGCGGGTTGGTGCTCGTCACGGGCGTCACCGGGTCGGGCAAGTCCACGGCGCTGTCGGCGCTGATCAACCAGATCAACCAGCACCGACGCTGCAACATCATCACGGTCGAGGACCCCATCGAGTTCTTGCACCGCGACGGCCAGGCCAACGTCTCGCAGCGTGAGGTGGGGACGGATACCCTGTCGTTCGAGAGCGCGCTCCGCCACGTGCTCCGGCAGGATCCCGATGTCATCCTGATCGGTGAGATTCGCGACCGGGTCACGCTGGACACCGCCATGAAGGCAGCGGACACGGGGCACCTGGTCTTCTCGACGCTGCACACCACGGACGCCACGCAGACGATCAACCGGATCATCTCGTTCTTCCCGCCCCACGAGCACGATGCGGTGCGGAACCTGCTCTCAACGGCCCTCGAGGCGGTGATCTCGCTGCGCCTCGTGCCGCGGGTAGACGGCAAGGGACGCGTGCCCGCGTGCGAGGTGTTGATCAACACGGCGGCGGTCAAGGACAACATTCGGGATCGGGAAAAAGCCCTCAACATCCCCGAGTTGATTCGCGAGGGGACGATCCAGTACGGCATGCAGTCCTTCGACCAGTCGCTCATGGAGTGGTACAGGTCGGGCACGATCAGCTACGAGAACGCGATCTTCTTCTCGACCAACCCGAGCGAGTTCGCGCTCCGGGTGAGCGGGATCGAAGGCACGTCCGACCGGACGTTCTCCGAGGAGGTCAGCTCGTCGATCCAGGGCAACAGCGACGAGGCGGACGACCTGCCGGACGGCTTCACCAAGTAGCGTATGTTCACGAAAGTGCTGATTGCCAACCGCGGCGAGATCGCGCTGCGGGTGATTCGTGCGTGTCGCGAGCTGGGAGTGGCGACGGTCGCGGTCTACAGCGAGGCCGATCGCGAGTCGCTGCACGTCCGGTTCGCGGACGATGACGTCTGTATCGGCCCGGCGCCGGCACGCCTGTCGTACCTGCGGATTCCCGCGCTCATCGCGGCCGCCGAGATCACCGGGGCCGACGCCATCCATCCCGGCTACGGGTTCCTCGCGGAGAACGCGGAATTCGCCGAGACGTGTGCCGCCTCCGCGGTCACGTTCATCGGACCCACCGCCGATCAGATCCGCAAGATGGGCGACAAGGTCTCGGCCCGGACGCTCGCCGCCGAGGCGGGGATTCCGGTGGTGCCGGGGTCCAAGGGGGCGGTCGAGGACCCAGCGGAAGCGCGGCGCGTGGCCGAAGGGATCGGCTTCCCGGTCCTGATCAAGGCCGCGGCTGGTGGGGGCGGGAAGGGGATGCGGGTGGCGCTGGACGCCGAGTCGTTCTCCCGCGCCTTCCAGCTCGCGCGGAACGAAGCCCTGGCCGCGTTCGGGAACGCGGAGGTCTACATCGAGAAGTACCTGGCTCGGCCGCGCCACGTCGAGATTCAGATCATGGGAGACCAGCACGGCCGGGTGATGCACCTCGGGGAGCGCGACTGTTCGGTCCAGCGGCGCCATCAGAAGCTCATCGAGGAGAGCCCCAGTCCGGCGGTGGACCAGGCGTTGCGCGATCGGATGGGCGACGACGCGGTGCGCCTCGCCGACCGGATCGGGTATGTGGGGGCCGGCACCGTGGAGTTCCTGCTCGACGAAGACGGCAGCTACTACTTCATGGAGATGAACACCCGGATTCAGGTCGAGCACCCGGTCACCGAGATGGTGACCAACTTCGACCTCGTGAAGGAACAGATCCGGGTCGCGGCCGGCGAGCCGCTCCAGTTCGAGATCAAGGGTGGGAGGGTGCGGGGTCACGCGATCGAGTGCCGCGTGAACGCGGAAGACCCGTACCGCAACTTCCAGCCGTCGCCGGGAACGATCACGACGTACCATCCGCCTGGGGGACCAGGGGTACGGGTCGATACGCACATTTATGCGGGCTACACGGTCCCGCCGTACTATGACTCGCTGCTGGCCAAGGTGATCGTCCACGGGAACACCCGCGAGGAAGCGCTGGCGCGCATGCACCAGGCGCTCGACTCGTTCATCATCGAAGGGGTGACGACCACGATCCCGTTCCTGCGCCGCGTGATCGAGCATCCCGATTTCGTGGCCGGCCAGGTGGACACCAAGTTCCTCGAGCGGAACCCGGATCTGTTCAAGGCCGAGTGATGCGGATCAACATCTTCTTCACACCGCTCGGGCTCACGAGCGCGGACATTGCTGGAAAGCCGGTCATCGTCATCGACATCCTCCGGGCGACCACCACGATCATCACCGCGTTGGCCAACGGCGCCAAGGCCGTGATCCCGGCCGCCGCGCCGGACGAGGCCGCGCGGATCGCGCAAAACCTCGAGCGCGGCGGTGTGCTGCTCGCCGGCGAGCGACGGTTCGAGCCGATCGACGGATTCGATCTGGGGAACTCGCCGCGGGAGATGACCGCGGCGGCGGTGACGGGAAAGACGATCGTGATGTCCACGACCAACGGCACCCTGGCGATTCAGGCCGCCGAAGCGGGGAACCCCGTGCTCGTCGGGGCCGCGATCAACTTCTCCGCGGTCGTCGAGCGGGCCACGCCGTTGGTCGAGGCGCAGGGTGAGATTTCGATCCTGTGCGCCGGGCGCGAGCGGGGGTTCGCTCTCGAGGACGCATATGCCGCCGGCCGGTTTGCCCAGGCGCTCCTGCCTCCCGGTGGCCGCCGCAAGGTGGAGTTGAACGACGCCGGCGTGGCCGCGCTCGAGCTCATCAAGCGGTACGGCGACCGGTGGAAGCGGGCCGTCTCCGCGAGCGCCGCGGCACGGGACCTTGGGAAGAAGGGGTACCGGGACGACGTCGTCGCGGCGACGGAGGTGGACCGGTATGATCTGGTGGCGGTGTACGACGAGCGGCAGGTGACGCTGGGGAGAGACGCCGAGACGCCGAGGCGGTAGGGAGAGACCGCCGAGACGCCGAGGCGCCGAGTGGTTCTGAGAAGGGAGTAGTCAGATTGGCTCGACGACCCGTGCAGGGACCTCTCATGGCTGTCGGCTCATGACCACTGCGCGCCGCGGCGTCTTGGCGTCTTCCCTGACATCTGTGCAGCTCGGCGTCTAGCGTCCATGTCACTCTCCGATCGCCACCGCCAAGAACTGACTGCCATCGCGGCCCTCCTGGGCGGCCTGTTCGTCGGGCTCGCGTTGCTGCCGCTCGATTTCACCGGACCGCTGGGCCGGATCGTCGGTCGGGCCATTCTGCTGCCGGGGCTGGGATCCGGGGCGCTGATCCTGCCCGCGTTCGGCATTGCCGCGGGTCTCGCGGGGTTCGGCTGGCTTGGCGGCTTTGACCTCCGCCGCACCGCCATTCTCTCGGGTGGTCTCGTCTTCCTCGTGCCCTACGCGATCGGTGTGTTCACCGGCGTCGCGAACCCCTCTGATTTCGGCCCGGACTGGGTGG
>JAOUDR010000319.1 GCA_029859185.1 Gemmatimonadota bacterium | reverse complement strand
GGGCGTGGACCCGGCGGAGGTGGATCGCGTCTGGGATGAAGCAACGCACCACCTCGACGTAGCCCGGCGGTTGGGCGAGGACGTCCCCGGAAGGGAGTCCCTCTTCCTGGATCCCGGGGAGTGGCGCCGGCGCTGGAGGGGGTTCGCGCGGCTCGATCTGGCCGGTGACCCCGGCGACGGGCACGACCTGCGGGTGCGCCCCCCGCCGGAGGTCAATCGCGACATGCGGGCCCTCCAGCGGGTGGTGCGCGCGAGCGCGACGCTGATCCTCTGCGACAACGAAGGGCAGCTCGAGCGGCTGGAGGAGATTCTTGCTGGTGACGGGGACCGCCTCCCGCCGTCGGTCACACTGGCCCTCGGGGCGCTGCGGGGCGGCTTCACCCTGCCGGCCCTCACAATCCTCACGGACCACGAGGTGTTCCGCCGTGCCCGCCGGATTCGGCGCCCCCGCAAGTTCCGCCAGGCGCTGCAGACCGCGGCCAGCCCGCTGTCCCCCGGGGACTACGTGGTGCACCTCGAACACGGGATCGGGATCTACCGGGGCACCGAGCGCATCGCGCTCGACGAGGGCACGACCCTCGATGTGGCGATCATCGAGTACCATGGTGGTGACCGGCTGAACGTGCCGCTCTACCGCATCGACCAGATCGAGCGGTATCGGGCGCCGGATGACGCGGACGACCGCCCGCCACCGCGACTCGATCGGGTCGGCGGCACGCGGTGGCGCCGGCAGCGGGAGAAGACCGAGCGGGCCATCCGGCAGATGGCGGCCGAACTGGTCGACCTCTACGCGCGGCGCGCGAGCGTCCCGGGCTTCGGGTTTCCGCCCGATGGGCGCTGGCAGCGTGAGCTGGAGTCGGGGTTTCTCTACGAGGACACACCGGATCAGCGGACCGCCACCGACGACGTGAAGCGCGACATGGAATTGCCGCGGCCCATGGACCGGCTGATCGTTGGCGACGTCGGGTACGGCAAGACCGAAGTTGCGGTGCGCGCCGCCTTCAAGGCCATTCAGGCGGGGAAACAGGCCGCCGTGCTCGTGCCGACCACGATTCTGGCCGAGCAGCACGGGCGCACCTTCGGCGAGCGGCTGGCGGACTTCCCGGTGCGGGTCGAGGTGCTCTCGCGGTTCCGCACGGCGCCGGAGCAGGCGGCCGTCCTGGCCGCCCTCGCCGCGGGGAGCGTGGACATCGTGATCGGGACGCACCGGCTCCTCTCGCCGGACGTCCGCTTCCGTGACCTCGGCCTGCTCGTGGTCGACGAAGAGCACCGCTTTGGGGTGCGTCACAAGGAGCGGCTCAAGGCGCTGCGGTTGCAGGTGGACGTGCTGACCCTGACGGCCACGCCGATTCCCCGCACGCTCCACTTTGCGCTGGCGGGGCTGCGGGACCTCACGCTCATCGAGACCCCGCCGCGGGATCGCTCCCCCGTGCTGACGTTCATTGAGCCGTGGGACGACGCGCTCCTCGAGGAAGCGCTGGCACGGGAACTCGACCGGGGCGGTCAGGTGTATTTCGTCCACAACCGGATCGAGACGATCGGGACGGTGGCGGAACGGGTCCGGGCACTTGCCCCGCGAGCGCGGGTGGCGGTCGGCCATGGTCAGATGCGGGAACGGGATCTCGATGAGGTGATGCGGGGGTTCGTGTCCGGCGACGTGGACATCCTCGTCTCGACCATGATCGTGGAGTCGGGTCTCGACGTCCCGAATGCCAACACGATGATCATCCACAACGCGTCCCAGTTTGGCCTGGCGCAGCTCTACCAACTGCGCGGCCGGGTGGGTCGCGGACACCGACGGGCCTACTGCTACCTCCTGGTGCCCGATCTCCTGGACCTCGAAGCGGAGGAGCGGCTCCGCGTCCTCGAGCATCACACGGCCCTCGGATCAGGGTACCGCATTGCCATGCGCGACCTGGAGTTACGTGGGGCAGGGAACCTGCTCGGGGCGGAGCAGTCGGGCCATGCACACGCTGTGGGGGTAGATACCTACCTGCGGTGGCTGACGGACGCCGTGCGGGCGCTCCAGGGTACGGCGGCCGAGCCCGTTCCCCCGGAAGTGACGCTCGATGGGAGTGCCCACCTGCCGGACGCCTTCGTGCCGGACGAAGACGCGAAGCTCGATCTGTACCGGCGGCTGGCGCGGGCCGGGGGGCCTGATGACATTGCACTGTTGCGCGAGGAATTGCGTGACCGGTTCGGGCCGGTGCCGGACGAGGCCGAGCGCCTCCTCCTCGTGGCGGAGTTCCGCGCGCTCGGTGCCCGGGTGGGCCTGGAGACGATCCTGGTCCGGGGCGACGAGGCGCGGCTGACGTTTCGTGCGGGCGCGAGCCCGCGGTTGGCGCGCCTCACGGCCGTGCTCGACGAGGTGCAGTTCGCGGCGGAAGTGCGGCGGGCGGTACCGCTGGCTCTGCGCCTGACCCGGCTGGGCGGCCTCGCCATGGGCCCGGGTCTTCTCTTCGCCCTGCGTGCGGTCGCGGGCGACAACGATCAATCAGCGGCCGGAACCCCGGCCGTGCAAAGGTGAGTTCACGGATGATGCGGCGTGCAGGCATGGTGTTAGTGCTCGGAATGCTGGCGAGTGGGTGCGGCGACGCGTTCTCGTCGCGCGTGGGCGTGGTGGCGCGGGTCGGGCCCTATGAGCTGGGGGTCGACCGATTGGCCGGGCTGCTGGCCGAGGGCAAGGGCATCCCGCTCGAGCGCGAGGTCGCCGAAGGGGTGGCGATTCTGTGGGTCGACTTCACGATTTTCGCGGACCGCATCGTGTCCGGCGATTCCCTCACCGACTGGGGTTACGTGGCGGCGGCCATGTGGGCCGAGATCCAGCAGGAGTTCGCGGATCGGTACCACGCCCAGCTCGTGGGCGACGCGGTAGACCTCGACTCGGCACAGGTAGACAGCGCGTATGCGGCGGGGCAATACCGGTTCATCAAGCACATCCTGTTCGCGGTCGATCCCAACGCCGCCCCGAACATCCGGCAAGCCAAGCGCCGGCTGGCGTACGACACGCAGGCCCGACTCAAGTTGGGGGGCCTGACGTGGGAACAGGCCGCGGAGGCGAACGAAGACCCCGGCACCCAGGACACCGACGGCTCGTTGGGGGTGATCGGTTACGGGGAGATGGTCCCCGCCTTCGAGAACGCCGCCTACGCGCTCTCGCCGGGCGAGATCTCGCCGGTGACCGAGACCGCCTACGGCTATCACATCCTCCGGCGGCCCGCGCTGGCGGAGGTCCGTGAGGAGTTCCAGAAGGGTGTGGAGCAACGGGGTGAGGACGCGTTCGACGACGCGTTCCTCGAAGCGCTTCCCGAACGCTGGGACATCAAGGTCCGGAGCGGCATCGCTCCGGCCGTGCGCGAGTTGGGCCACGACCCGATCCGCGCCAAGCGTTCCGGCAAGGTGCTGGGCACGTACAAGGGCGGACGGTTCCTGGTCTCCGATTTTGCGCGCTGGGTGCAGGCGATGCCGCAGCAGGTGCGGCAGCAGATGGCCAGCGCCTCCGACTCACAGGTGACGATGCTGGTGTCGAGTCTGATGCGGAACGAGGCGTTGGTGCGGGAAGCGCGCGAAGCAGGGGCCGAGATCACGCCGGAGTTCCAGGAGGAGATGGCCGATCAGCTCCGCCGTCAGCTGTCGCTCGTGGCAGCGCTGGTGGGCTTCCCCCTGGATACGCTCCCGCTGCTGCGAGGCCTGCCAAAGGAAGCCTTGCAGGATACCGTGACGGTGCGGGTGTTCGAATACCTCCAATTGGTGGCGTTGAACAAGAAGCGACTCCAGACCGTGCCGCCGTTCCTCGCCGACACGTTGCGTGCGGAGAGCGATTGGGAGATCAGTGCCGCCGGCATCGAGCAGGTGCTCGATCGGGCGCGACAGCTCCGGCTCGGGATGAACGGCGCACCTGCGCAGGGCGGCAGGCCGCCCGCCGATACCACGGCTCCACCGCCGGCCAAGCCAGATGCGCAATAGCGGATGGCTGGTCCTCGGTCTCCTTGGTGTCGCGGTCCCGGTCGCGGCGCAGCAGGAGACGTTCCAGCCGGTTGACCGCATCGTGCTCGTGGTGGGGAGCACCGCCGTCCCCCTCTCGCGGGTGGACGAGGAGCTGAATCTGGTCCTCGCCGAGTTACAGCGTGCCGGCCGACCGGTCCCGCAGGACTCGAACGAGATCGCGCAGTACCGGCGTGACATCGTGAACCGGTTGATCGAGGACGAGTTGTTGGTGCAGCGGGCGCGGCGCGACAC
>JAOUDR010000318.1 GCA_029859185.1 Gemmatimonadota bacterium | reverse complement strand
GAGCTGTTGCCCCAGTTCCTGTCGAGCCCGGCCGAGCGCCGCCTCGAGGGATGCCGTCTTGGAACGCGCGTCTTCGAGCGCGACTCGGAGGCTCTCCACGACCGCCGCCGGTGCGGACCCCGCGCGCGCCTGCTCCAGCGCGATCGAGAGCTGCTGGAACTCACCCAGAGCGGCCGCCCGTACCGAGTCGGACGCCTTGCGCGCCGCCACGAGGTCGGCACGCTGCGACGCGAGTTCGATTTCGGTCTGACGGACCCGACGTTCCGAGACCGCGTACACCGACCCGATGCCCACCACCAGCAACGCCACGAACATCCAGATGACGGTGCGCACGCGCGACGCGTGTTTCTGTTCGGTTTCCTGGATCAGCTGCCGCACGAAGACCGTGCGCCCCATGCCCCCGAACGACCGCCGCTCCCCGCTCGAAGGTGCCGCGGCGGCAGCCACGGGCTCCGGCAACGGGTCGGGCGCTGGCTCGACAAACGAAGCGGATGCCGGCGGCGGTGTCGCCGAGGCCATCGGCTTCCACGCGGGGGCCGACGGCGTGGCTTGGGCGACGGCGGCCGATGGTTTCGCCGCACCCGCCTGCGCGTGACCCTGCACGGCAATCTCGTCCACGATCAACTCGGGTCCCTCGGGCCCCAACTGAATCCGGCTGCGCTCGGCAAGGGGCGCCTCCCCTTTGACAGCTTCGCCGTCCAGCAGCGTCCCATTGCGGGATTGGGCATCCCGCAGCACCGCCGTGCCGTCCACCCCGATGGTGATCTCGCAGTGCACCCGCGAGACGATCTTCTCGCCCGGCAGACGCAGCTCACACTCCTCCCCGCGGCCCAGCCGAAGCAGCACGCCACTCGCCTCCAGCCGATCGCCCGACGGGGTGCGCACCAGAGAAATCGACACGGCGGCCGGCACGTCTTCCGCGGGCGTGGGCCCCGGCTCGTAGGCGGAGAGCGGCAGGGTCGCCCCCTCGGGGTCGAAGTCCGCCGACATGGGTGCTGCCGCGGGCTGCACGATCTCGACCGTGTACTTGGGACCGAGCTCACCCAATCCAAGCGTCTGCCCGCTCTGCAACACCAACGGGGTGCCCTCACGCACGCGCCGGCCATCGAGAAAGGTGCCGTTCCGCCCACCCGCGTCCTCGACGTGCCACGCCCCGTCCCGCAAGACGAGGCGCGCGTGGCGGCTCGACACCAGCTCCCGTCCGGACCCGCCAACGACGAGATCGCAATCGGCCGACCGGCCCAGGAGGACCGGCCCCGCACCGAACTCGTACTCCCGACCGTCCCGCAGGTCGCACAGGCGAACCAGGGTCACACTGCCTCCGACGGCAGCCTGGCCGAGTGCATCCCTCGCTTCATGCGTGTTCCCATGGACGTCCAATATTACCTCCGCTCGGCCGGCCGCACACCCCGCTGCCGGCGCCTGACCGCGTTAGCTTTGGGCGATGGCCGATCCGCTCCGTCCCTCCAGTCCGCAGATCGATCCGGCGATCGACGCCGCCGCGCTGTTCGGCGAGGCGGAGCGCGTGTTCGCCGGGATGTTCCACGTCGAGCAGATCGTCGCGGCCAACGAGGCCCGCGCCCTGTTCGTCGCCCGGCACCTCGTGCTCGAGCGGCAGGTGGCTTTGCGGGTCCACCTGCAGCCCGACACGCCCGGCCGGCGGTGGTTCGAGCGCGAAACGGTGCTGTTCGCCCGCGCCGATCACCCCGGGATTCGCCCGGTCCACTCGGCCGGCTTTCGGGGGGACTGGGCCTACCGCGTCAGCAAGTGGATCGAGGGCGAGAGCCTCGAGGAAGCGGTGTCCCGCGGTCCCCGCCCCATTCCCGACGTGGTCCAACTCGCGCGCGATCTCCTCAGTGCCCTCGACTACGTGCATGCGGAACAGATTATCGTCCGGCGCATCACCCCCAGCTCCGTGATGCTGACGCGGGCGGGCCGCGCCATCATCACCGATCTGCGGTGGTCCAATACGCTGCTCGAGTTCGCCGGTCCAGAGGTGGACCCACGCGCCGAGGCGTTTCTGGCCCCGGAGGTCCGCGAGGGGCGCGCGGGGGATCCGGGCAGCGATGCCTACGCCGCGGCGGCGCTGCTCTACTACGCGATCACTGGCAAGCCGCCGGCGACGGACCCCCTGGCGCTCCGGCCGCCGACGGAGCTCCGCGCGGTCTGCCCGAAGGCGGTCGAACGGGTGGTGATGCACGCCCTCCAGCCACCGTCGGCCAAACGCTACCTCACGATCGCCGAGATGGGGGCCGACCTGTTGTCCGACCTCGGGGACGCGGGCTTGGAGATGAGCACCGTCCCGGTGTCCGTTGAGGCGGACCCCGTGTCATTCGAGAAGTACCTGCGCCGCGCCCTCGGTGACGATTACGAGCTCCTCAACCCGCTTGGTGCCGGCGCGTTTGGTCGGGTGTACCGCGTGCGCGACCTTGCGCTCGAGCGCGAGGTCGCGCTCAAGGTCCTGCACCCGGTCCTCACGTCGGACGCCGCGGTGGTCGAGCGGTTCCGACGGGAAGCCCAGCTGGCGGCGCAGGTCCGGCATCCACACATCGTGGACGTATTCGACATCGGGGGGCGTTCCGGGCTGCTCTGGTACACGATGGCCTACATCGCCGGACCCAACCTGGCGCAGTGGGTGGAGCTGCACGGCCCGCTGCCGCTCGATCGGGCCTTCACGCTGCTGGCCCAGGCTCTCTCGGCACTCACCCACGCGCACGAGCAGGGATTGGTGCACCGTGATCTCAAGCCGGAGAACATCCTGATCGAGACGGAACCGGAATGGACGGTGCAGCTCACCGACTTCGGCCTGGCACTCGCATTTCAGGGCGTGTCGGACGACAAGCGCCAATCCCGCTCCGGGACCCCCGAGTATGCCGCCCCCGAGCAGATGCTCGGCGAACGCGTCGACCAGCGCGCTGATCTCTACTCACTGAGCCTGACCCTGATGTTCGGCCTGACGGGCCGCTCGCCCTTTGCCGGGGCGTCGGTCCCGGCGGTCCTGGCGCAGCAATCGGCGGGCGTCCTCCCCGATCTCCGCGCGCTGCGGCCGGAGCTGCCCGAGTCGCTCATCCGCGTGCTGCGGCGTGGCGCGGCACGGGATCCGGCAGACCGGTTTCCCTCGGCGGTGGCGTACCTGCGCGAGCTGGAGCGGGCACTCCAGTCGTGGCAGGGCAGTCCCTGGCGGCTGTTCGGTCAGATCTTCGGACGCCGGCCCTGATGCTTGCCGCGCACGACGGATCGGGACAGGTTCCGGCGTGGCGACCACCCCCAGCCAAGGCACCACCATGTCCGACCCACGCAGAACCGTGACGCCAGGCGTTGTTGTTGCACCGGGCGCGCGCCACTGATGCTGCGACTCGCGCTGGCACAGGTTGCCGCTGGCGAGGTCCCGGAGCGGAATCTCGACGCCGCCCTCGCGATGATGGATCGCGCGGCCAAGGCGGGCGCGCAGGCCATCGCCTTCCCGGAGTTGGTGCTGCTGCGGTTCTTCCCGCAGTGGGAGCGGTACGCCGGGGCACGCGCCCTGGCCGAGCCGATTCCAGGACCCACGTCCGATCGGATCGCCGCCAAGGCAGCCGAGCATGGTATGGTCACGGTGTTCAACCTGTACGAGCGCGACGGGGACCGGCACTTCGACAGCTCGCCGGTGTTCGACGCCGACGGCTCGCTCCTGGGCGTCACCCGCATGGTGCACATCACCGAATACACGTGTTTCCACGAGCAGCAGTACTACGACCCGGGCGACCGCGGTGCGCCGGTCTACGAGACGGCGGTCGGCAGGATCGGGGTGGCCATCTGCTACGATCGGCACTACCCGGAGTACATGCGGGCTCTCGGGGTGGCCGGGGCTGACCTGGTGGTGATCCCCCAGGCAGGAGCGGTGGCGGAGTGGCCGGAAGGGATGTACGAGGCGGAGATACGGACGGCGGCGTTCCAGAACGGCTACTACGCGGCGCTCTGCAATCGGGTCGGACCCGAGGAGCGGCTCACGTTTGCCGGTGAGTCGTTCGTGGTGGCCCCCAATGGTGCGGTACTGGCGCGCGCCAAGTCACTCGAGGCCGACCTACTCATCGTGGACCTGGACCTATACGCCTGTGCCGTTTCCCCCGCCCGGTCGCTCTTCTGGCGGCACCGTCGTCCGGGCGCCTACGCCGGCTGGGGGCTGACCTAGCTGGCGGGCGATGCGCGGGGTCCCGTGTTCGGCCGTGCACCACGGCGAAGGCCCAGCCGTCCCCGACCTGGGGGGGCGAGTTCCT
>JAOUDR010000010.1 GCA_029859185.1 Gemmatimonadota bacterium | reverse complement strand
CGATGATCAACAGCGGCCTGCCGCTCGTGCAGGCGCTCGACATCCTGGCGCAGCAGACCGAGAACAAAGCGCTGGCCGACGTGACTCGGCAGGTTGTCTACGACGTCGAAAGCGGCCATACCTTGGCCGACGCGCTCTCGAAGCACCCCAGGGCGTTCACCGCACTCTTCGTGAACATGGTGGCGGCCGGTGAGGCGGGCGGTATTCTCGATACGATCCTGCTCCGCCTCGCGGTGTTCCTGGAGAAGAACGACGCCATCGTGCGCAAGGTCAAGGGCGCGATGATCTATCCGGCGGTGATCTTCTCCGTGGCCATCATCGCGGTGGTGGTGTTGCTCATCTTCGTCATCCCCACCTTCCAGTCCATGTTCGCGTCGGTCAACATGGAGCTCCCGCTGCCGACGAAGATCGTGATCGGCATGAGCGACTTCCTCCAGAACTTCTGGTGGGCGCTCATCCTCGGGTTGGCTGCCAGCGCGTTCCTGATCCAGCGGTACTACGCGACGGAGGGCGGGAAGCTGGTGATCGACCGACTCATGCTCCGGGCGCCCGTCCTGGGCGATCTGCTCCGGAAGTCGGCCGTGTCTCGGTTCACGCGGACGCTCGGCACGCTGATCTCGTCAGGCGTCGCCATCCTCGACGGGCTCGAGATCACCGCCCGGACGGCCGGAAACCGGGTGATCCACGACGCGGTCATGGAGTCGCGTGGCTCGATCGCCGGTGGTGAGACGATCGCGCAACCGCTCGCCAAGTCCGGCGTGTTCCCGCCGATGGTGACCTCGATGATCGCGGTCGGCGAAGCGACGGGTGGATTGGACGAGATGCTCACGAAGATCGCGGACTTCTATGATGACGAAGTGGACGCGGCGGTCGGCGCGCTCCTGTCCTTGATGGAGCCGATCATGATCGTCGTCCTTGGCGTCGTCGTGGGCGGCATGATCGTGGCGATGTACCTGCCGATCTTCGGCATGATCAACGCCGTGCAGTGACCCGCGCCGCAGGCCGCGGCCGTCGGAGGCCCCGCCGGGTTGGCGGGGCCTCGTCGTTGGGGGCCGGCTGGCCTCGGCCGGCCCACCATGCGGCGGACGGGAGCTTCCGGAACCCGTGGCCGAACGTTCAGCCGCACGGGTTTGGGGACCTGCTGCGGTGGGGTGTGCAACGTGTGGTGTACGGCGTCCCCCCCGATCCCGATCCGTCGGTGTTCGGGCTCGCCACGAAGGCCAGACCACCGGCGGCCGATCCCCGCGGGGTGGCGCTCACGTGGATCGGGCACGCCACCGCACTGGTGCAGGTGGGCGGCCGGAACGTCCTCACCGACCCCATGTTCGGCGACCGCGCGTCACCGCTGCGTCACGCAGGCCCGCGGCGCTGGGTTCCGCCCGGCGTGCCCGTGGTGACCCTGCCGCCCATCCACACCGTCCTGCTCTCCCACAGCCACTACGATCACCTCGACGCCGGGAGTGTGCGCGCCATCGCCGACCGGTGGCCCGAGGCCGTGTGGCACGTGCCCCTGGGGCTCGGTGACACCGTGCGCCGGATGGGCGCGGTGCGGGTGTCGGAGTACGACTGGTGGGTGTCCGGGGAGGACGGGCCGCTGACGGTCACGGCCACGCCTGCACAGCACTTCTCCGCCCGCACGCCGTTCGACCGGAACCGGACGCTGTGGTGCGGCTGGGTCGTTGCCACCCCCGAGTGGCGGGTCTTCTTCGCGGGAGACACCGGGTACCACCCGGTCTTCGGAGAGATCGGCCGGCAGCTCGGGCCATTCGACGTGGCGCTGCTGCCCGTGGGCGCCTACGAGCCCCGCTGGTTCATGCGTCCCGTGCACATGAATCCGGAAGAGGCGGTCCAGGCGTTCGACGACCTGTGCCACCCAGGCACCCCGGAGGGTGTGATGGTGCCGATCCACTGGGGAACGTTCAAGCTCACCGATGAGCCGATGGACGAGCCCCCGCGGCGTACGCGGGCGGCGTGGGCGGTGTCCACAAGGCCGCCCGAGCGCCTCTGGCTCCTGCGGCACGGGGAGACCCGAGTCCTGCCGTCCTAGCCGGGCGCCTGGTTGCCCGCCACCCAGCGGCGCCACTCCGCTTCGGCCTCGCCCACCGTCAACTTCGCTCCCCAGCGCACGAGCGGCATGCGCAGCAGCAGGGGCTCCTGTGCCAACCGCTCGACCCACCGATCCTCCGAGTATCGAGCGACCTGGAGCCCGAGATCGGCAAACCGGCGCCCGTCGCGGTCCAGCAACGCCTCGACGCCGAACCGCTGCACGAACCGCCGCAGCTCACCCGGCGATGCCGCACGAACCTGAAGATCCACGAAGTGCGTGCGGACCCGGCGTTCCGCGAAGAACCGCAACGCCTTGCGCGTCTCCGCACTCTTGCGAATGCCGAAGATCTGCACTTCCATGCGTTATCCCGTCATCCCGTCATCCCGTTTGCCCGTCCGGCCATTAAGATTACCAAATCCAAGCTCCGCGTCGATTCCACCGCCCCAACCAGACAATCTGACCCAGGACCGACTGATGACTGACACCAAACCGACCGGCGTCGTGCTCACCACCTCCCATGGCGACATCACGGTGGAGCTGTTCGCGAAGGAGGCGCCGATCACCGTCGAGAACTTCCTCGCGTACGTGGACGCGGGGTTCTTCGACGGCACCGTCTTCCATCGGGTCATCCCGGGCTTCATGATCCAGGGCGGAGGCATGGACGCCGATCTGAAGGCCAAGCCCGCCCGTGCCCCGATCAAGAACGAGGCGGACAACGGGCTCAAGAACGGGCGCGGGACACTGGCCATGGCGCGCACGTCCGACGTCAACAGCGCTACCGCCCAGTTCTTCATCAACCTTGCCAACAATGGGTTTCTCGACCACGGCTCCCGTGACTTCGGCTACGCCGTGTTCGGGCGCGTGACCGCAGGCATGGAGGTCGTGGACGCGATCGCCAAAGTCAAAACGGGGCGCAAAGGCCATCACGACGACGTGCCGGTCGAGTCCGTCGTGCTCCAGCAGGCGCGACGCGCCTGAGCCCCGTGCCCGCGCCGCGGCGTACCTACTCCTCCGGAGCACCATGGGAGCCGATCGTCGGGTACGCGCGGGCCGTGCGCGTTGGCAACCACGTGCACGTTTCAGGGACGGCCGCGGTCGATGAACGGGGAGACGTCGTTGGCCTGGGTGACCCGGCCGTCCAGATGCGACAGTGTCTGCGCACGGCCGTGGCGGCGCTCGAGGCACTCGGGGCCGCGGTGCGGCACGTCGTCCGAACGCGCATCTACGTGGTCGACATCGGAGACTGGGAAGTCATCGGACGCGTGCACGGGGAGGTGTTCGGGGACGTGCGACCGGCGACGTCCATGGTACAGGTGGCCGCGTTGATTCAGCCCGACCTGCTCGTCGAGGTCGAGGTCGAGGCCATCGTCTCCGACTAGGCTGTATTGCATTCTGCAAGACCTGCCTCGATACTTCGCCATGCGGCAGCTTGGCACCGTTCCCCGGCCCGGTGGATCCCTCGCCGAGTCACCGATCCCGGGGCCCCTCGGCATCCTCCAGTGGGTCTACGTCGGGCGGATCGTCCTCTCGCTCGTGGTGTTCTTCGCGGCCGCGTTCTACTTCTCGGCCGTCCCACCGGGCGTACTGATCACCCTGGCGCTCGCGGCGCTCGCGTCCCTCGTCGCGAGTGGCGCCTCGGCGTTCTACACCCACGTCGCCCGGCGCCCGCCCGGCGCGACGTTCGTGTACGCGCAGGCCCTGTTCGACCTCGTGCTGGTTACCACGGTGACGCATCTGACCGGCGGACCGGACAGCGAATTCATCCCGCTCTACATCCTGGTGATCGCGGTCTCGGCGGTCCTCTTGCCGCTCTGGTCGGCCCTGCTCGTGACGTTTCTCGCCAGCGCGCTGTTCGTGGCGGACGTGGTCGTGGCGTTTCCTCATCGCGCCGACGTCACGCTGGGCATGCAGATCGCCGTGTTCCTTGCCGTGGCGGTTGCGACGGGCTGGATTGGGAGCCGCGTGCGGCTCATGGGGCAGGAGCGCGCGGTGTTGCAGCGCGAAGTGCGGCGCCTGCGTCTCGAAGCACAGGACATTCTCCGGACCATCGGCAGTGGTGTGATCACCGTAGACGCGGACGGGGCCTTGCTGTACGCCAATCCGGCGGCCGAGGAACTGCTGGGCTTCGCCGCCACCGAGTACCTCGGGCGCTCGGTGATGGCCGACCTCGCCCGGTGGTCGCCGGAGCTCGCGCAGGGGCTGGCCGGCACCCTCCAGCACGGTGTCCGCCGGCAGCGCCTCGAAGGGACGGCCGCGGTCGATGGCCGCAGCCTCACGATCGGCATGACCACCACCCGGCTCGATGTGCCTGAAGGTGAGCGGCCGTCGGCCACCGCCATCTTCACCGACATCTCCGATCAGAAGCGGCTCGAAGAGCTGAAGGTGCGGACCGAGCGACTCGAAGCCGTCGCCGAGCTGGCCGCCTCGCTCGCGCATGAGATCAAGAATCCCCTGGCGTCGATCCGATCGTCCGTCGAGCAGCTCACCCGCCTCGCGAGTCCGGGAGAGGACGAGGCGGTGCTCGGCCGGCTCGTGCTCCGCGAGAGTGACCGGCTCAGCCGATTGCTCTCCGAGTTTCTCGAGTTTGCCCGTGTGCGGGTGGCGGTGCCCCTACCGGTGGACCTGCGCCAGATTACCGAGGCGGCCGCGAGTCTCGTCCGTCGGCATCCGGCGGCGACGACCGAGACGGAGATCGTTGTCACCGGATCGTGTCGGCCGGTGAATGGGGACGAGGACCTGCTGCACCGGCTCGTCGTGAATCTCGTCCTGAACGCGGTGCAGGCCGCGGGCGGCAGGGTACGGGTCTCCGCCGAGATCCTCGAGCAGGCCGACGTGGAGTTTCCCAGCGGGGTGCGCGGGGCGGCGGCCGGGCTCCGCATCCAGGACAACGGGCCGGGGCTCCCGACGGACGTCCGGGATCGGATCTTCCAACCGTTCGTTTCGCGCCGTCCTGGTGGCGTGGGCCTGGGACTCGCGGTTGTGCACCGCACGGTCGAAGCTCACGGGGGCGTAGTCCATGTGGACGCCGCGCCCGGCGGCGGGACGATCTTCACCGTCTTCCTTCCGGTGCCGGCATGAAAGAGGTGGGGACATGAGCGCAGGGCGCCCGACCGTGCTCGTCGTGGACGACGAGAGCAGTATCCTCGACTCTCTCCGGATTCTGCTCAAGAACTCCGGGTTCGATGTATCGGTGGCGCTTGGCGGAAAGGCGGCACTCGAACAACTGGAAAAGGCCATGCCGGACATCGTCCTCACCGACATCCGGATGCCGCAGATTTCCGGCATGGAGGTATTGGATGCGGTGCGCGAACGGGATGTCCAGACGCCGGTGATCTTCATGACGGCGCAGGCCGAGCTCCGGACGGCCATCGAGGCCGTCAATCGCGGGGCGTTCTACTACGTGCTCAAGCCGTTCTCGAACGACGACCTCGTGGCCATCGTTCGGCGGGCCGCAGAGGCGCGGCAGTTGCGCACCGAGAACCAGCAGCTGAAGCGCGAGATTCGCCGGCGCGATCGGCGGGTCGGCGGGCGGCCCATTGGAACCTCGCGCCGATTCGTCGAGGTGCTGCAACTGGCGGAGCAGGTGGCGCCCACCGACTCCACGGTGCTGGTGCTGGGCGAGAGCGGGACGGGGAAGGAAGTCGTCGCGCGCTACATCCACGAGCTGTCTGAGCGGAGTGACGGGCCGTTCGTGTCGATCAACTGCGGGGCACTGCCCGAAACCCTGCTCGAGTCCGAGCTGTTCGGGCACGTCAAGGGCTCGTTCACCGGCGCCGTGCGGGACAAGCAGGGGCTCTTCGCGGCCGCGGGCGGTGGGACGTTCTTCCTCGACGAGATTGCCGAGATGACCCCGGCAACGCAGGTGAAGCTGCTCCGGGTCTTGCAGGAGCGAGAGGCGCTGCCGGTGGGTGGGACGGAGCCGATCACGGTGGACGTGCGCGTGATTGCGGCCACCAATCGCGATCTCGACGAGGAGATGCGCGCCGGCCGGTTCCGGTCCGATCTCTACTATCGGCTGAACGTGATTGCCTTGCGTCTGCCACCACTGCGTGACCGGACGGACGACATCCCGCTGCTAGCCGAGGCGTTCCTCGAGCGCCTCGCGCACGCTCGCGACCACGCGACGCACCGGATCACCCGGGAAGCGCTGGAGGTGTTCAACGCCTATGACTGGCCGGGGAATGTCCGCGAGCTCGAGAACGCGCTCGAACACGCCGCGCTGGTGAGCGAGTCCCAGGAAATCGGACCTGCGGCGCTCCCGGAGCGGACACGGAGCCCGCGGGCAACCCCCCTGGTGTCCGACCAGCCGCCGGCCAACCCCACGCTCGAGGTGGTCGAGCGGGCCTACATCCTCTGGGTGCTGCAGTCGGAAGGCGGGAACAAGACGCGGACGGCCGAGGTGCTCGGCATCGACCCCTCCACCCTGTACCGCAAGCTCTCCCGGTATGACACCACCGCTGTCGACTAGTCCGCTGCCGAGCGCCGATCAGGTCGGCGCGGCGACGCTCGAGCGCCTGGCAGAGGCACCGCGGTTCAATCGATGGATGTACGATCGGCTGGCGCCGTGGATTGGTGACGCGGTCATCGAGGTCGGATCGGGCATCGGGAACCTCTCCCAGTTCCTCGTAGACCGGGACCGGGTCGTGCTGACGGACACCGAGCCCGCGTACCGTGCCCACCTCGAGCAGCGGTTCGGCGATCGAGCGCAGGTCCAGATCCGGTCGCTCACGCTTCCCGATGCTCCGCCGGATCTGCAGGCTGAGCCGTTCGACACGGTGGTGGGCCTCAACGTGCTGGAGCACATCGAGGGCGACGTTGACGCCCTGGCCGCCATGCGCGCGATGCTGCGCCCGGGCGGCGCGGTCGTGCTGTTGGTACCGGCGGTACCGGCGCTCTACGGCGAACTGGACCGGGCGCTTGGCCACCACCGGCGCTACACGCCCGCCCTGCTGCGCGGGTGTTTCGCCTCCGCCGGGCTCACCATGCGCCACATGGAGTACTTCAACCTCGCGGGAATGCCGGGGTGGTGGTGGGTGGGCCGCGTCCTGCAGCGGTCCGTCATCCCGGTCGGCGGGTTGCGGTGGTATGATGCGCTGGTCCCGTTGTTCAAGTTCGAGCGCTTCCTTCCCTGGCGATGGGGCCAGTCCCTGATCGCGATCGGGGTGCGTACCGTATGACGATCCCGAGCGACTGGAACGACATCGTGCTGAGCGTGATCGTTCCCGCGTACAACGAAGAGGCGACCGTCGAACAGGCCGTGCGTCGGATGCAGGATGTTCCGCTCCGGCTCGAAATCATCGCGGTCAACGACTGCTCCTCGGACCGCACCGGCGAGCTCCTCGACCGGCTCCACCAGAGCGGCTTGCTCCAGCAGGTCGTGCACCAGCCGCGCAACCAGGGGAAGGGTGCGGCGGTCCGGGCCGGCATTCGCGCAGCCACCGGGCACGTGATCGTGGTGCAGGACGCCGATCTCGAGTACGACCCGAGCGAGTTCCCGATGCTCCTCGAGCCGATCCGGCTGGGCAAGGCCGATGCCGTCTACGGCTCCCGGTTTCAGGGTGGGCCGCGCCGCGTGCTCTACTTCTGGCACTCGGTCGGCAATCGGCTCCTGACCCTCCTGTCGAACATGCTGACCGACCTCAACCTGACCGATATGGAGACCTGCTACAAGATGGCCCGGGCGGACCTGCTCAAGTCCCTGCCACTGGTTTCCAATCGGTTCGGACTCGAGGTCGAGTTGACGGCGCGGCTGGCCCAGGCGCGGGCGCGTGTGTGGGAGGTCCCGATTGGCTACAGCGGCCGCACCTACGCCGAGGGAAAGAAGATCGATTGGCGGGACGGCGTCGCCGCGCTCTGGCACATCGTGCGCTTCAACCTGGGCCCCCGACCTCGCCCTGACGCGGTCCGGCAGTGAGGCATCAGCCGCGCCGTTGGGTTGCGGTCGCGTGCGCCGCGACCGCGGTGCTCGGTGGGCTCTGGTCGGTGATTCCGGTCTCGGTCTGGTGGGCGGGCACCGATCCGGCGGTGCTGGTCGGGGCCTGGCAGACCTGGGCATGGGGCGCCGCCGTGGTGGTCGGGGTCACCGTGGTGCTCATGATCGCCTCGCGGGGGCGAGCGCCGGTCTGGTTGCTTGGGCTGTGGCGGCGGTCTGTCGGGAGGTCGAGCACGGCGACGATCCTGGTGATCGCGAGCGGCCTGCTCGTGACGTTTGCCATCCTGGTGTTCACCCTGGTGTTTGCGCTTAACCCGCGCAGCGTGGATGGCTTCGTGCAACTGTTCCACGCGCGGATCTTCCTTGCCGGGCGCCTGTGGGTCGAACCGCCTGCTGAGCTCGCCAACTTCGCGACGCTGCACATGGTGCTCGGGCCCGACCGGTGGTTCTCCCAATACCCGCCCGGACAGCCGGCCGTGATGGCGATGGGGCTGCTGCTTGGCAGCTGGTGGCTGCTGCAGCCGGTGTTCGGCGTGCTCCTCGTGCTGGTGACGTACCGCGTGGCCCGCTGGGTCACCGATGAGACCACGGCCCGCGTGACGATCATGCTGCTGGCGCTCTGCCCGTTCGTCGTCGCGGTTACCGCCAGCGAGCTGAGCCACCTCCCGGCCGCGACGCTTGGGGTCGCGGCCGCCGCCGCGGCCACGATGCTCGGTCGACCTCGGTGGCCCGGGTGGGCGCTACTCGCCGGGGCGGCCCTGGGTACGATGGTGGCCTTCCGGCCGCTGGACGCCGTCGCCGCCGCCATACCGGTAGGTGTCGTGGCACTCCTTGCGGCCCGACGCCGTGTCGGAGCGCTCGGGCTCATCGCCGTCGGCGGCCTGCTTGCCACTCTCCCGACCCTGTGGTTCAACGCACGCACGACCGGCTCGTGGTCCGAGTTCGGCTACGCGCTCGTTTGGGGTCGTGGGATCGCGCTCGGGTTCCACGACGTGCCGTGGGGCATACCGCTCACGCCGCTGCGAGCCGTGGGCCTGACGGGCCTGGACCTCCATCAGATCAACATGTACCTGTTGGATCTTCCGGTCCCGGTCCTGCTCGTCGTTGCCGTCGGGTTCCTGGTGGGTGTGCGCCAGATCCGAGGGCGGGACGGGGTCCCGCTGATCGCGGTCGGCAGCCTGATCGGGCTCCTGTTCTTCTACTTCCACCGGGACACGTTCTACGGGCCCAGGCTGCTCTTCAGCGTCGTGCCCTGGCTGCTGGTGATCCTGGCTCGAGCGATCGTGCTGCTGCGGCGGTCGGGGCCGATGACCCGGGCCGGCGCGCCGCGTGGCATGGTACTGGTGACGGGGCTGGTCATTGCCCTCGCGCTGGGCCTGTCGGCGATTGCGCCGAGCCGCCTCGCGGCGTACCGCGCCTCCACCCCGATGTTGAACTACCACCCGGAGCGCGAGGCCGCCGGACTGGATCATGCGGTCGTCCTCATTCCGGACGGATGGGGTACGCGGCTCGTCGCACGGATGTGGGAGGCGGGGGTCCCGATGCGGCGGTCCGGGCGTCTGTACGGAGCCATCGACGCCTGCACGCTCGAGCGGACGCTGGATCAGGCAGACGCCGATTCCACCGCGCGGGCCGCGCTCGTGGCAACCCTCGAAACGCTTGCCCGGTTGGGCCGACCCGGACTGCGGGCGAACCGCACCGAGGATCGAGCGCTGCGCCTGCCGTCGGCCGGGCCGCTCCCCGCGGACTGCGAGGCGGAGATCGCATTTGATCAGCGGGGGTTCCTCGCCTTCGCTCCCTACCTGTATCTCAACACGGCGGGGCTCGATGGCCGCGTAGTGTGGGCCCGGGATCTGCGCGACCGGAACGGTGCCCTCCGACGCCGCTATCCGGATCGGCAGTTCTATCGCTATGCCCCGGAACGTCCCGGTGGTCCCCCGCGCCTCGAAGCGCTCCCGGATGCCGCACCGACCGCTGCGGGTCGCTGACGCGGCGCTGATTGCCGGGGCGGTGGCGGTGGCGGTGGCGCTGCCCGCCCTCGCCAACGGCTTTGCATTCGACGACGTCTGGATCGTCCAGCGGCATCCCGTGGTTGGCGCGCCGGGCAGCCTGATGCGGTTGATCACAGCGACGTATTGGCCACCGACCGACGGGGAAGGCGCATTGTGGCGCCCCATCGCGCTCGCGGCCTTGGCGGCCCAATGGGCACTCGGCGGTGGGGCCCCGTTCGTCTTTCACGCCGTCACGGTCGCGCTCGCGGGAGTCGCGGCGGGGCTCATGGCAGCCTTCACCGGTGCGCTGTTTGGCCCGCTCACGGGTCTCCTCGCCGGTCTGCTGTTCGCGGTGCACCCGATTCACGTGGAGGTGACGGCGACGGTCGTGGGGCAGGCGGAACTGCTTGCCGCGATCGCGTACCTGCTGGCGCTTGGCGTGAGTTGGCGTGTCAGCAGGAGTACACCGGATCCGAAGCGTGGATGGTGGATCGCGGCGGCCGCCGCGGCGGTCTTGCTCGGTGCCGGCTGCAAGGAACACGTGATCACGCTGCCGGCCGCACTGCCCGTGATCTGGTGGTGGCGGGCGCGACAGGATGGACGGCGCGTCGGAGCCGTGGCCCGCGAGCAGCTCCCCGTGTTCCTTGCCACGCTCGGTGCGTCCCTGGCGTTCGTGCTGCTGCGCTGGATCGTATTGCGCGACTTCACCAATACGGGCGGGGTGGCGACCGGGCTGGACCCGTCGTCGGCGGTGCGCCGCGCCGTCGTGATGCTCCCGCTGTCGCTCCGCTGGCTGGAGCTGCTCTTCGTTCCGATCCGGTTGTCAGCGGTCTACTCGCCGCAACACGTGATCGCCAATCCGGCGTTCGGGGTGGTGCACGCCGCGGCCCTGCTCGTGTGGACCGGGGGCGCGGCGCTGGTGTGGCACGTCCGGCACCGGCTCCCGGCGGTTGCCGTCGGAGCGTGGCTGTTCACCGTCACCATCGCGTTGGTGTCGAACGTGCTGGTGCCGCTCGAGGTCCTGCTCGCCGAGCGCTTGCTGTTCCTTCCGTCGGTGGGGTGGGCGATGGCGGTCGCTGGGGGGCTCACGGCACTCCTCACGGAAACCCGACACGGTCGCGCCGCACGGATTGCCGTGGCGGTCGTCCTGCTGGCCTTCGCGGGCCGGAGCGTGGTCCGGGCCCCGGTTTGGAAATCCAACGCGGTGCTGTTCGCGCAGATGCTGCGGGACGCACCCGACTCGTTCCAGACCCACTGGGCACTCGGGGCGGAAGCCCTGGCTGTCGGCGACAGTGGGACGACCGAGCGTGAGTGGCGCGAGGCCATTCGCCTGAATCCGGACCATCCCCAGCCGCTGGAGGATCTGGGTCGGCTCTACGCCCGGAGTGGGCGATGGGCGCCAGCCGTGCCGCTGCTCGACCGGGCCGTCCAGCTCGATTCCGCACGGCTCGGAACCGCCCTCCTCCTCGCGTCAGCGATGAGTCACACAGGTCGCCACGCCGAAGCGCTGCGCGTGCTCGACGTCATGGAACGGCGTCATGTCCGGGGGCCGGCGACCGCGGCGATGCGCGCAGATGTGCTGCGTCGTGCGGGAGACCTCGCCGGGGCGCTGGTAGCGGCCCGGGACGGTTTGGTACGCGACTCGACCAATTGGAGGCTGTGGGCGCTTGCCACAGAGCTGGCGGTCATGGCCGCCGACTGTGAGGCTGCCGCGAATCTGGGGGCCGGCACCCGACGACATGCCGCGGCGGCAGGCGCAGCCGCCACGGCGGAAGAGGTCTTGGACGGGATGGCGAACCGCAATGCATCTTGCAAATAGCCCTTCCAGGCGGCCTCCGAAGCGGCAGTCTAGCCCGACCGGCGCATTCTCAACTCGTTGTCTTACAATAAGATAGGCGGAACGAAACAGACACGGCACGGCGGTTGCCACTAACGACACCGGTTTCCGGCGCTCCGCGGGACCGTCCCGGGAGCACTTTCTTCCTTCGGAGGATCTCGCGTATGCTGCGCAACAAGAAGGGCTTCACCCTGATCGAGCTGCTGATCGTAGTCGTGATCATCGGCATCCTGGCCGCGATCGCCATCCCGAAGTTCGCCAGCACGAAGCAGAAGGCGTACATGGCCGCCATGAAGAGCGACCTCAAGAACTTCGTCACGGCCAACGAGTCCTACTTCGCGGACTACAACACCTATGGCACGTACGGCAACGTGAACGGGGCTGGCCTGTTCTCGGCGACGACGTCCGTGACCCTCACCTCGACCGACGCAACCGCGACGGGCTTCTCCGCCACGGCGACGCATGCGGCGGCGGCTGGTAAGACCTGCGGCGTGTATGTGGGCAACGCGACCGCTCCGGGTGGGTTGACGGTTGAGGGCGAGGTCAACTGCTGGTAAGCGCTAGGTAACCGCGTCACCAGCCTGTGTGCGGCTCTCCGCGCCGGGCGTCACGGTGACTCTCCGATGACGTCCGGCGCGGTTCGCTCACTTCACGAGAGGCTTGTCATGAGCAATCGAAAAGGGTTTACGCTGATCGAGCTGCTCATCGTGGTGGTGATCATCGGGATTCTGGCGGCGATCGCCGTCCCGAAGTTCGCCGCGACGAAGGAGAAGGCCTTTCTGGGAACGCTGAAGAGCGATCTGCGCAATCTCGCGACGGCGCAGGAGAGCTACTTCTACGAGTACAACACGTACTACAACGGCGGCATCCCGAACGCGGGGTTCCTGTACAATCCTTCGCGCGACGTGACCGTGACGATGGTGGAGGCGACGATCGCCGGTTGGGCGGGGAGTGCCACCCACACGGGCGCCCCGGGCAGGACCTGCGCGGTCTTCTACGGAAGCGCCACCGCCGTCGCGCCGGCCACGGCCGAGGGCGTGGTGGCGTGTCAATAGCCCCCAGGCCCGGGCGTGGGTGACCCCGAGAGGAACGGCCCCCACGATCCCTGACCGCGCTTGCCGCCATGATGCCTGACGGCGCTGCGGGGCGGCGGCCCTCCCTGGCGCGTGAACTCCTCTGGAATCTTGCCCTCCTCACGGCCGCGGCCCTCTCGCTGGCGGTCGCCACCGCGCTCTTCGTGCAGTCCCTGGCACCGCGCCACGCGCTGGTGGCACTGGTGGGACTCATCGTCGCCGACGTGGCCGTGCTCTATGTCTTCGGTCGGCACCTCGTCCAGCGTCTCGTCGTGCGGCCGGTCGCGACGCTGATTGCCGCCGCCGACGCGATTGCGCGTGGGGACCTCGAGACCCGCGTTCCTCCGGCGGATACGGCCGAGTTGCATCGCCTGGCCGAGCGCATCAACGAGATGACGGCGGCGCTGCAAGACGTCCAGACCCAGCTCGTGCGCGCGGAGAAGCTGGCGGGGATCGGCCGGCTGGCGGCGGGGATCGCGCACGAGGTGGGGAATCCACTTGGGGCCATCGCCAACTACGTCGAGGTGCTGCGCCGCCGGGAGGGCAACGCCGCCGTGGTGGCCGATCTCGAGCGGGAGATCGGGCGGATCGACCAGATCGTGCGCAGCCTCCTGGCCTATGCCCGGACCGACGGCGCGGAGGACACGGTCGGCCTGGTCGAAGTCGGTTCCGTAGTGGAACGCGTAGTGCAGTTGCTCTCGCGCCAAGGGCGCACCCGCGGCCGTATCGTGGATGTGGTGCTCGCCCCCGGCGTGCCGACCGTGCGCGCCCGCTCCCTGCCACTCGAGCAGGTGCTCGTCAACCTGCTCCTGAACGCGCTGGACGCCTCGGCGGACGGCGTGATCCGTGTCGAGGTTGCGCGGGTGATGTACGTGCCGGGCCGCACCGACCAGGTGCGTCGCGCCGACGGGAAAAGCATGCCACCACCGCGCCGGCCGTCGCGCACCCCGTTCCGGCCCGACCTCGCGCCAGGCACGCCCGGAGCGCTCATCGTGGTGTCCGATGAGGGACCGGGGATTCCCCCCGCGGACCGCGAGCGGGTCTTCGATCCGTTCGTCACGACCAAGCCACCGGGCGCAGGGACGGGACTCGGCCTCGCGGTGGTGCAACGCATCGTGCACGAGTCGGGCGGGCTCGTGTGGGTGGACGACGCGCGAGGTGGTGGGGCGGCGTTCAAGGTGTTCTTGCCGGGGGCAGAAGGGGCAGAAGGGGCAGAAGCGGCAGAAGGGGCAGAAGCGGCAGGGCATGCCGCATCCGGCGATCCGTCGATCCGCCGATCCGGCAGCAGCGAATCGCCCGCCGTTCCGTCGTTCCGCCGTTCCGCCGGGGAGCGGGAGGAGGGTGGGGCTTGAAGATCCTGATCATCGACGACGACCCCGGCCTGCGGAAGTCGCTCGGCATGCTGCTCGCCGATGACGGCCATACGGTCGCGGCCGAGGACCGGGCCACGGGGGCACTCGCCCGGCTCACGTCCGACCCCTTCGATCTGGTGCTGTGCGACGTCCGAATGCCGGAAATGGACGGTCTGGAGTTCCTTCGGCAGTACCGCGCGACGGGTGGGTCCGCTCTCGTCGTGATGATGAGCGCGTACGGGGGCGAGGACGCCGCCATCGCCGCCATGCAGGAAGGGGCCTACGACTACATCGCGAAGCCGTTCCGGGCCGACGAGGTGCTGCTCACGCTGCGCAAGGCGGAGGAGCGGGAGCGGTTGCGCGGTCGGGTCGCCGCACTCGAGGCCGAGGTGGCGCGACTGCATGATGTGGACGTGGTCGCGGTGTCGACCGCCATGCGGCGCGTGCTCGATCTCGCCACGCGCGTGGCACCGCATCCCACCACAGTGCTGGTCACCGGGGAGAGCGGGACCGGGAAAGAGGTGGTGGCGCGGGCGATTCACCGGATGAGCCCGCGGCGTGACCGGGCGTTCGTGGCCGTGAACTGCGCCGCGATCCCGGAACACCTGCTCGAGTCGGAGTTGTTTGGTCACGCCCGTGGCGCGTTCACGGGAGCGGTCAGTGAGCGGCGCGGGCTGTTCGAAGAAGCGGATGGCGGAACGTTGCTGCTCGATGAGGTGGGCGACCTTCCGGCGCCGCTCCAGGTGAAGCTGCTCCGCGTGCTGCAGGAGGGGGCACTCCGTCGGGTGGGGGAGACGCGCGAGCGGAAGGTCGACGTGCGCGTCCTAGCCGCCACCGCCCGCGATCTCGCAGCGGACGTCCGGACGGGGCGGTTTCGCGAGGACCTGTTTTACCGGCTCAACGTCGTCCGGATCCATCTCACCCCGCTGCGCGAGCGGCCGGAGGACATCGAGCACCTGGCGGTGCGGCTGCTCGAGCAGATGAAGACGCGGACCGGACGGCGGCTCACGTTGGGCGGCGGCGTGCTGGAGGTGTTGCGCACGCGCCCGTGGCCGGGCAACGTGCGCGAGCTCGAGAATGCCGTCGAACGGGCGGTCGTGCTGGCGCGTGGCGATGTGCTGGATGCCACCGCGTTCGCGCTGACGGATCCGGGCATGGCGGACCCCTCGGACGCCGGGGCGGGTGAGCCGGGTTCCCTGAAGGACGCGGTGGCCCAGGCGGAGCGGGACGCGATCGAGCGAGCGCTGGCCGGTGCGAACGGCAATCGTGCTGCCGCCGCGCAGGTGCTGGGCGTAAGCCTCCGAACCCTGTACTACAAGATGCGCGCGTTGGGCATCGCTTAGTGCAATATTCTGCAATCGGCTGCCGCTTCTTGCAGCGTCCAGGCTGAGCCAGTAAGGTGTAAGTCGTTGAATAACAATATTTTGTATTTCGGCACGGATTGTGTATTTGAGACTGGTGTCGCTCAGGAGGCGCGGATGAACAGACGGGGATTCACGCTCATCGAGTTGCTGATCGTTGTGGTGATCATCGGGGCGTTGGCGGCGTTTGGCTTCCCGTTGGTCCGGCGCGGGATGGAAGCGCGCCGGGTGGCCGGTGCCCGCATTGCGATCACGACGATGAACGCCAAAGCGAGGGCGCTGGCGGTGCAGCGTGGCCGGCTCGTCCAGTTCGTGGTGGCGGGCAACGAGATTCGCCTGGTCACGCGGCATCCCGTCACGGGGGCGGTAACCGTCGAAGATCGGCGCGACCTCTATGGAGTGGATGGCGTGACCGTGGGCTCGACCCGTGACACGCTGCGCTACGACCCACGCGGGCTGGGACTGCAGAACTCGTCCACGACCATCGTGGTGTCGCGGCCCGGCGGATTCGCCGATACCGTCGTGATCACGTCGATGGGGGGGGTTCAGCAATGAGATCGGAGCGGGGCTTTACGATCGTCGAGATCCTCGTGGCCATCATGATCCTCTCGGTGGGCCTGATGGGGCTGGTCACCACCGCAGGACTCGTGACGCGCATGATCGGCCAGGGCCATCGCTCGACCGAGGCCTCGGCGCTCGCCAGCGAGCGGATCGAGGTGCTGCGGGCACAGGGCTGCCCCGCAGCCGGGAGTGGAACGGAAACACGCGGTGCCTTTATCGTGAGCTGGCGCGTGGTCGCCATGGCGGCGCCCAAGGGACGTGGGATCATGGTGAGCGTCCAATCGCCCACGACGCGCGGCACCCGAAACGATTCCTTTGAAACGGTGCACTACTGCCCATGAAGAACGCACGCGGATTCACCTTGGTCGAGATCCTCATCGCCCTCGTGTTGATGGGGATCGTGTCGACCGCCTTGTACCAGCTGCTGGTGGCCAACCAGCGGATCTACCGGGCCCAGGTCGAGAGCGTCGCCATCAACGAGAGCGCGCGCGCGGCGGTGTCCATCGTACCCTCCGAGGTTAGGGAGGTGTCCGCCGGGGACGGCGACGTGCTTGCCATGAATGCGACGTCGTTGACGTACAAGTCCATGCAGTCGCTCTACGTGCAGTGCGCCGACCCCAACACGGGCGGACTCGAGATCATACTCGACCGCACCACGTCGTTTGGCTTCCGGGCCATCGACGCGGCCGAGGACTCCATCTTGATCTTCGCCGAGGGTGACCCCTCGACGCGCACCGACGATGGGTGGCTCAGTGCCAGCGTGACGAGCACGACCGTCGGAACCGCCTGCCCCGGATCTCGGCCGAGCATCATCGTCGGGCTGGCGGGGGTCTCCAGTTCCGATCTCATGAACGTGAGCGCGGGGGCGCCGGTGCGCACCTTCCGGCCCACCCAGATCCTGCTCTATCAGGACGGGGCCGGCGACTGGTGGCTTGGCGGGCGGCAGTACCAGAAGACGGGCGGGTCGTGGTCGACCACGCAGCCGCTGCTCGGTCCCCTGTCCGGGACGGGAATCGCGCTGACATACACCGACGCTGCCGGAGCCGCGACGGCCAACGTCGCCGCGGTGGCACGGGTCGGGATCACCGTGCAGAGTCAGTCGTCCGACAGGGTGTATCGGTCCACCGGCTCGACCTATCTGCTGCAGA
>JAOUDR010000317.1 GCA_029859185.1 Gemmatimonadota bacterium | reverse complement strand
CTTGGGATTCGTGGTGGCGGCGGTGATGCGGGGGGTGTTGTGAGAGGATGACGGCAGGGAGAGAAACGGCAGGAAGAAACGGCAGGAAGAAACGGCAGGAAGAAACGGCAGGGAACAAACGGCAGGGAACAAACGGCAGGAGACAAGCGGCAGGTCTGCCGTGGTCTCCTGCCGTCGTCTTCTGCCGTTGTCCTCTGCCGTCGTTCCCTGCCCCGTTTCTCTACCGTCGTCCCAATCAGGGCCGCTCGACGCTCAACCCGTACCCCCCCACCGCCCGCTGCTCAAACGTCACACCGGAAGCGACTTGTTCCACCGTGGCCGAGTACTGCGCCGCGGCGTCGAGGTCCGGGACCCACACGCGTGCCACGACCGTGGACGAGACGTTTCCCACCACGATCACCTTCCATTCGGTGGCGCTCACCCGACTGGTGAAGGCGTCGGCGAAGGTGGAGCGCACCGAGTCGATGGACGCGCCGCGCACCACGAACATCACGCCGCCGTCGTCGGTCGTGGGTGAGGTGAGCCGCACGTTCAGCCAACCGGGGCCCGCGGGCTCGGTGCCCTTGCAGGTGGCGAGGCCCGCGACGAACAGGATCGGGAGCAGACGGTGCAGTCGCCTCATGGTCGCCGCTCCGAGGCCAGGATGCCCGCCGTGCGCTGGAGCAGCGCCACGAGGTCGCCCAGGTTGTAGGTCCCGTCCACGTTGCCCTCGAGATCCAGATACCGCTTCTGCACGTCCGAGAGGCATCCGGGCGTGAGCAGTTCGGTCGCCGCGCAGTTCGTGGCGACCGCGGGTGCTGTGAGCACGAGTGTGTCGATCACGGCGGCCGTGTCGGCGCGAGACGTGACGACGCGGACGGTATCCACGTACGTGCCGGGACGGAGACCGGCGGGACTGCGGGTCCAGCGCACGGTACCGCTTCCGGTGCCGTTCCCGGCGGTGAAGGTGAGCCAGCTGCCGCTGCCGTGGGTCGCGTTCCAGGTGGCGGTGGTGTTGCCCACTCCGCGCAGCACGAGCGCGACGGAATCCTGCACCGTCGCGATCGATCCGGCATCCGCGGCGCCGCGGCGGCTCTGACTGGCCACCGCGAGCGGCGCCGGGATGACCTCGAGGGTGTCGTGGATCTCGCCCATCTCACCTTGCGAGGTCGTCACGCGAATCGTGTCCACGTAGGTCCCCGTGGCCAGCCCCGTGGCGTTCCGCGCCCACCGAACCATACCGGAGGCGGTCCCGCTCGGCGTGGTGAGCGCAAGCCAACCGGCGGCGCCGTGACTCGCGGTCCACTGCGTGGTATCGGCGCCGAGACCCGTGAGGGAGACGCTGGCAGAGTCCGGCTGCGGACCAGCTGCACCCACCGAGAGACTGTCACGCCGGCCGGTGGGGTCGAGCGCCAGGGCGGCTGGCTGCTCACGCACCAGCAGGCTGTCCACCAGCACCCTCGGGCTGCCGACCGCGCCAGGGGCGGTGACGGCGATCGTGTCCACATACCAGCCCACGGCGAGTCCGGTGGGATCACGCTGCCAGCGCACGGTCCCGCTGCCCGTTCCCGCAGCCGTCGTGAGCGTGAGCCAGGTGCCGGCAAGGGGCGTCGCCGTCCACGCCGCGGCTGCGGCTCCCAGGCCGCTCAGGAGCACGTCGGCCGAGTCGGTCGTCGGCGCCGTGCTCCCCACCACCACCGTGTCCACCCGACTCGCGGGTGTGAGGGTCAGGGTGAGTGGCTGCTGCACGACGAGGCTGTCCACCAGCTCGGCCGGACTCCCGCTGGCCCCGGCAGCCGTCACGGTGATGGTATCGACGTACACGCCCACGGCGAGTCCCGTGGGATCGCGATCCCAGCGTACCACGCCGCTTCCCGTCCCGGCCGCCGTCGTGAGCGCGAGCCAGGCGCCCGCGCCGTGTGTCGCCGCCCACGCTGTGGCGGTGGCCCCGACGCCGGTGAGCAGGACGTCCGCCGAGTCGGGCAGGATGGCCGTGGCGCCGGCGAGTGCGGTGTCACTGCGGCTCGTGGGCGCTACCGCCAGCGCCAGCGCGGCCCGAATCACGAGCGTGTCGATGACCCGCGCGGGACTCCCGAGGGCGCCGGCCACCGACACCGCAATCGTGTCGACGTACACGCCGGCGGCGAGTCCCGTCGGATCCCGGTCCCACCGCACGACCCCGCTGCCCGTCCCGTTCGCCGCGGTGAGCGTGAGCCACCCAGCCGCGCCGTGGCTGGCGGTCCAAGCCGCGGCGGCGGCACCTGCCCCGGTGATGAGGACGTCGGCGGAGTCCGGCACGGCGGCCGTGGCACCGGCGATCACCGTGTCGGCGCGGCTCCCGGGCGTGACCGCCAGCGTGAGCGCGCTCTGGATCAGCAGGCTGTCCACGATCAGCCACGGGCTGTCGATGGCACCGGTGGCGCTCACCGTGATCGTATCGACGTAGACGCCTTCCGCGAGTCCCGTGGGATCGCGCGTCCACCGCAGGCGATCGGTACCGGTCCCGGCCGCGCTCGTGAGGCTGATCCAGGAAGCCGCGGTGTGCGTGGCAGCCCACGCAGTAGTCGCGCCGTTGGTGCCGCTCAGGATCACCACGGCCGAGTCGAGCCGGGCATTGGTGGCGCCGACGAGTGCGGAGTCGTTCCGGGCTCCCCCCACCACGGCCAGCGTGAGTGGCCGGTCGAGCTGGAGCTGGAACATGCCGCGCCCGTGCGTGGCGGCGATCAGCGTGCCCGTGTTGGCGTTGTACGCGATGTCGAAGATGGCCACGTTGGGCATGCCGTTGGCGAGCGGCGACCACGTGCCGCCGCTGTCGGTCGACATGTAGGCACCCACGTCGGTGCCGATGAGCACCGTGCCGCGGGACGTGGGATCCACCACGACGGCGTTGACCGGCGTGTCCGGCAGACTGCCGGACACGTTCGTGAAGCTCGCCCCACCGTCGGTGGTGCGCAGCACGTGCGGGGTCAGGAACCCGGAGACCACGACGTAGGCCGTCTGCGGATCCCGCGGGTCCACCGCGATGTCCTGTACGTACCGGAAGCTCGAGAGCGGCAGCGACCGCTGGGTCCAGTTCTGCCCACCGTCGGTGGTCGTCTGCACGAGTCCGTCGCTGGTGCCCACGTAGATGACCAACGGATCGGCCAGCGCGGGGGCGATGGCGGAGACGGCACCGGTGCCCCGCGTCAGGTCCCCGGAGATCGCGCTCCACGTCTCCCCGCGGTCGGCCGTCCGGTACACCCGATAGGTCCCGAAGTACAGGACGTCGGAATCCACCTGGTCCATCACGAGTGGCGGAATGAACAGCGCCCGATCGGCGGCACTGATCCCGTTGAGCTTGAGGGAGTAGCCGCCGCCATCGGACCGGCGCGGTCCGGAGTACCCGCTGCTCACCGCCCACTGGGTTTCGGCGTATCGGGTGGTCGGGTTGTCCTGATCGATGGCGGTATACCCGCCGTCGCCACCGAGCACGTGCGACCAGGTGGGCAAGCCGCTGTAGCTGAGCGTACCGTTGTCCTGCGTGCCGCCCATCACGATCTGCGGATCGAACGGGTGGAGCGAGATGCCCTCGTAGAACTGCGTGAGCACGAGGTTGGTGTTGAGATTGCCCCACGAGCCGCCGGCATTCGTGGACTTGTAGATCCCGCCGTCGTTGCCGACGAACAGCTGTCCGGCGTCCGACGGGGCGAAGGCGAGCACGTGCTGGTCCACGTGAATCCCACCAAGGATGTCCGAGAAACTCCCGGCACCGTCGGTGGACTTGTAGAGCGTGACCCCGCCAAAGTACACGATGTTCGGGTTCGAGGGATCCACGGCAATCGCCATGTCGTACCAGCACTGATTGCCGCAGGACGCGTTCGTGGCCGTGCTCTTGCTCCACGTCACGGCCCCGTCGGTGGTGCGCCAGATGCCGGCGAGATCCGAGCCGCTGCTCTGGACGCTCGCGTAGAGCGTGTCCGGCGCGGACGGCGCGATGGCCAGGTTGATGCGCCGCATGGACGTCGCGAAGCCCGTGGGCATCAGGGTCCACGCCGTACCCGAGTTCACGGTCTTGTAGACCCCGGTATTGTAGATCGCGGCGTACAGCACCGCGGGATCGGTTGGGTCCATGACGACGTCCGTCGCCAGTCCGGACCGCGAGAGCGTGAACGAGGCACCACCGTCGGTGGACACGTACAGGCCGAAATCGCTGGCCACGTAGAGTCGCGTGGTGGCAACCGTGCCGGCGGTGGACGGATCGATCACCACCCGCGAGATCCGCGCGCCCCCCGTGCTCGTCTGGAA
>JAOUDR010000316.1 GCA_029859185.1 Gemmatimonadota bacterium | reverse complement strand
GAGGGGGGGAGAAGGGGGAGAAGGGGCAGAAAACACGACGGGCGCGGAGAAGGTCCGCGCCCGGCAGGCTTCAGCAAGAACGGCGCTCGGTTCAGTTCGTCGCGCCGACTGTCTCTTCTTTTTCCTCGCTGCGGCTGATGACCGGCTGGCAATAGCGCTCGCCGAGTTGCCGCAGGGATTCGAGCTCACGCGGGTTCAGACCCTCGTAGCGCTCGGCCAGGTACTCCATGGTGTCGTCGAACCACTCCTTCTGGTCGCTCGCCGCCGCCTCCAAGACCCCGCACCGCAGGATGTGACTGAACAACTCATCGCGGGCCTGATCCAACAAACGGGAAGTGGCGGCTTTGGGTTTCGACGACTTGCCTTTACTCATTGTGCGGGAACTCCTCTGGTTTCAAGAACTTGGACGGTCGTAAGGTAATCCGAGGGTTGAGGTCGCGCAAACTCGATTAGATTAGCCCGCCGGCAACTCGGGAGGAGCCGTTTGGGCGAAGAGGTGTATGGACCGGAGCGGAAGAAGCGACTGGTGGAGCTCCTCCGGGGGCTCGCCGAGCGGATCCGCGGCCTGGACGACGACGCCCTGCTCGCGGCTGGTCCGGAGCTTCTGAGACTGATCGGGGACGTGCGTAGCGAGTTGTTCCATTATGAGGTGCGCTGCACGTACGACTCCCCGGAGGTCGCGGAACACCGCCGGATCGTCGAGGAAGCGCGACAGGGTGGGGACTTTCTGAACCTGGACGACGACGAGGACGACCAATCATGGCAGGACAATTGAAGCCCTTCTACATCGGTCTGGCCCTGGTCGCCGTGGCTGGTGCGGCCCTCATCTACATGGCCCGCCGCCCGGGCAGCGAAACGACCGTGGCGCAAACGGCGCCGGGGCCGGTGGACCTCGGAGACTACGAGGGTCACGTGATGGGCAGCGACTCGGCGCCGGTCACGATCATCGAGTACGCCGACTTCGAGTGCCCGGCCTGCGCACAGTTTGCGATCCTCACCGGCCCCGACGTGAAGCAGCGGTTGGTCGCCACCGGTCGAGTTCGCTGGATCTTCCGGGATTTTCCGTTGGAGGGACACCGGAACTCGATGCCCGCCCACCACGCGGCGCAGTGTGCCGGCGAGCAAGGCAAGTTCTGGGAGATGCACGACCAGATCTTCTTCAACCACGGCCGCTGGGTGACGGAGCGACGTCCCGAGCGGCCCCTGCGCGACCTGGCCGCTGCCACGGGCATCGATATGCGGCGCTACGACGACTGCATGTCGTCCGGGAGATACATGGACCGCCTGAACCAGCTCCGTGCGGATGCCGCCGCCCGGGGAATCGGGTCCACGCCCACCTTCGACATCGGGAACCGCCGCGTGTCCGGCGCACTGCTGTACGACGATCTCAAGAAGCTCGTCGATAGCGCGGCTGCCGCGAAGTGACCCACCGGATGGTGAGTGCCGCGCTGGCCCTGATTGGCCTGCTGGTGTCGCTCTATCTCTGGCTCTGGAAGATCGGCCTACTGGGCGCGCTCGCCTGCGGTGACGGCGCCTGCGAACGCGTCCAACTGAGCCCATACGCCCAGATCGCCGGCATCCCGGTCGCCTTCTTCGGCGTCGTCGGTTACTTGGGAATCTTGGTCGCGAGCCTCGCCGGTCTCCAGGATCGGCTGGTGCACCGCCGCTGGCCGACCGACGCCATCCTGGTCCTCGCGGGCATCGGCGTCGCGTTCAGCGGCTACCTGACCTACCTCGAAGCCGCCGTGATCCACGCCTGGTGCCGGTGGTGCATCGTCTCCGCCATCATCATCGTGGTGATCTTCGGGGCGGCGATCGCGGGGCGGATGGGCTGGGAACGCGAATCCGTTAGCCGTTAGCCGTTAGCCGATGGCGGTGCCGGGTGCTCGGCTCGGGACTGCGCAACGGGCCGTGAGCGAGCGGCCAAGCGACTAACAGCCAGCGGTCAAACGGCCAAACGGCTAACGGCCAACGGCCAATCCTAGCTCTCCTGCTCCTCATACCTCTCCTTCAGACTCGCCACCACCGCGGGGTCCGCGAGCGTCGTCACGTCGCCTAGTGCCCGGCCCGCCGCGATGTCCTTCAGTAGCCGCCGCATGATCTTCCCGCTGCGCGTCTTGGGGAGTTCGTGCGTGACCATGATGTCGTCGGGACGGGCAATCGAGCCGATCTTCTTGGCCACGTGTTCCCGTAGTTCGTCCTCGAGTCCGGGCCGCCGATCGTAGCCGCTCCGCAGGATCACGAACACCGCCAGCGCCTGGCCCTTGAGATCGTGCGGTTTCCCGACCGCGGCGGCTTCGGCGACCGCCGGATGGGAGACGAGCGCGCTCTCGATTTCGGCGGTCCCGATCCGGTGGCCGGCGACGTTGAGGACGTCGTCCACGCGACCCAGGATCCAGAAGTAGCCCTTCTTGTCCCGCTTGGCCCCGTCGCCCGGGAAGTACACGTGCTTCCACTTGCTCCAGTACGTCTGCCGGTAGCGGCGGTCGTCGCCGTAGATCGTCCGCAGCATGCCGGGCCAGGGGCTCGTGATGGCGAGGAACCCACCCCCCGTGCGCACCTCCTTGCCGTCCCCGTCGAGTAGCTTGGCCTCGATGCCGGGGAACGGGATGGTTGCCGACCCTGGTGTGGTGGCCACGACGCCGGGGAGCGGCGTGATCATGATCCCCCCGGTCTCGGTCTGCCACCAGGTGTCCACGATGGGGCAGCGGCCGCCACCGATGTGCCGGTGGTACCACATCCACGCTGCCGGGTTGATCGGTTCGCCCACCGTGCCGAGCAGCCGAAGCGTGGAGAGGTCGTGGGCGCGTGGGTGCTCGGCGCCCCACTTCATGAACGCGCGGATGGCCGTCGGGGCGGTGTAGAAGATCGTGACGCCATAGCGCTCGACGATCGACCAGAACCGATCCTGCTCCGGCCAATCCGGGGCGCCCTCGTACATGACACACGTCGCGCCGGCGGCCAGGGGTCCGTACACGAGGTACGTGTGGCCGGTGACCCAGCCCACGTCCGCGGTGCACCAGAAGACGTCTTCCTCCTTCAGGTCGAACACCCAGCGCGTCGTCGCGAGTGCCTGCGTCAGGTAGCCGCCCGTCGTGTGGACGATCCCCTTCGGCTTCCCGGTGGTGCCGGATGTGTAGAGGATGAACAACATGTCCTCGGCATCCATGACCGCGGGTTTGCAGTACGGCTTCGCGTCCGCGATCAGGCGGTGGTACCAGTGATCCCGTCCCTCGCGGATGCGTGCGAGTGCCGCGTCGGCGGTTGCAGGGGCGCGGCGCACGACCACCACGTGCCGGATCGACGGGCACTCGGCCACGGCATCGTCCGCGTTCTTCTTGAGTGGGACCAGCTGCCCGCGCCGATGCCCTACGTCCGCCGTGATCAGAACCTTGGCCTGGGCGTCGTTGATGCGGTCCCGTAATGACTCGGCCGAGAAGCCGCCGAACACGACCGAATGCGGCGCGCCGATCCGGGCGCAGGCCAGCATGGCGACCACCGCTTCGGGGATCATCGGCAGGTAGATGGCGACGCGATCGCCCCGGCGGACACCGAGTCCCTTGAGGGCGTTCGCGAACTGGTTCACCTCGCGGTACAGCTCCCAGTAGGTCATGGCTCGGCGATCACCCGGCTCGCCTTCCCACAACAGCGCCACCTTGTTGCGTCGCGCGGTCGCCACGTGTCGGTCGAGGCAGTTCGCCGAGGCGTTGAGCTTCCCGCCCACGAACCACTTGGCATGCGGCGGCTTCCATTGCAGGACGGTCCGCCACGGCTTCATCCAGTCGAGTTCCTTGGCCTGCCGGGCCCAGAACTGCAGTCGGTTGCGCTTGGCCTGCTTGTAGGGGCCCTGGTCCTTGACCAGGGCGGCCCGGCGAAACGCCGCGCTGGGCGTGAAGGTGCGGGTCTCGTCGAGGAGCGTATCGATCCGGTCCGTCATGCGGCTTCTCCCGTCAGTCGTCTGACGTTGACGCTTGGGTGGGGGTCGTGTTAGGCTGCGCCGGCCGCGGGAGCGGCGGTCCGTCGAGTATGGAGGACGAAAGCCCTGGAGGGAAGGGCATCGGCCGCGGCCGAGATGGACGGGAGGAGTTGGCGTGACCACGTTGGCGACGGATCGGGTTCTCACCGCGACGGGAATTTCCCGGCGGTTTGCGTACCGCACCGTCCTGGCGGACGTGTCCCTGTCCCTGGCGCGCGGCGACGTACTCCTCCTCGTCGGCCCCAACGGCGCCGGTAAGACGACCCTGATCCGGGTCCTGGCGGGGTTGC
>JAOUDR010000315.1 GCA_029859185.1 Gemmatimonadota bacterium | reverse complement strand
CGACCGTGTGGTGCTCAGCAGGAAGAACGAAAGCAAGCGGGCGGGGGCGTCTTCGCGGTCCAAGCCGGGGCAGCGGTCAGCGGACGGGGCGAACCCCAAACGGAGTCTCGAGAAGCTCCGGCGGCGACTCGAACCAGTCACCGAGCGTATCCAGGCCGCGGAGATCCGAATCCACGAGATCGACGGGCGGTTCTGTGAACCGGCCTACTTCGCACGGACGCCGACCGACGAGGTGCGCGCCCTCGAAGCGGAGCGAAAGGACCTGCAGGCGGAACTGGCCGACCTTATGGTCGAGTGGGAGGGCATCGAGCAGGAGGTCGTGGCGCTCGAGCGACTGCTCGAGGATGTCATCTAGGAAGCTCTGCCGCGGGGAACACGCCGCCGATCAGTCGCGGATCAGCGCATAGCCGTTCACCACCAGGTAGCGTGCGGCGGGCAAGGTCTTGGTGGGCGGCACGTAGGCATTCACCTGGTAGACGCGGCCGTCCCCGTCGCGCAGCGTGAGCGTGTACGCGTCCAGGGTGTAGGTGCCGCTCCCGCCTCCCATCGCCTGATACGCCTGGTCATCGCTCCAGCGCCGCACCATCACTTCGCCGTCGGGCACCACGAGGTTCCAGGCCGAACCCACCATGCGCAGAACGCGGTCGCGGTCCTGGTACGTGCCGACACATCCACCTCGAGATGGTCCCGGATCGACGTCTGGACCTGCGGCGCGCCGGGCGCATTGCCGACGCTCTGCTGTCCGCCCGCCCCGGCTCCCGCTCGCAGCCCGCGGCGGGCGCGAGGGCCGCGGCGCACAGCACCGCGGTGGCGGTCGTGATCAGTGAGGGCGTCATCGGGGTCCGGGTGGAGGAAGGTGGCGGGTGCTTCTCTCGGCACCCAACGTAGCTGTCCCAGGGGCACATCGGGCCAGATGGCCGAGCGTGCGAGGGTCCGCACCCCTCTGTGGGTCGCTGCTCCGCTCGAGCGTATCCCGCTCGACGGCAGCGCTGCGCGAGGCACCTTCACGCGAAGGGGCGCCACCGCAAGAAGAGGGGCCGCACCGATTGCTCGATGCGGCCCCCTCCATGTTGCTGCAGTGCTAGGCGGTGCGACTAGACGATCTTGGAGACGTTCTCCGCGGCCGGGCCCTTCTGGCCCTGCACCACGTCAAACTCCACGGCGTCGCCTTCACCCAGCGTCTTGAAGCCGGTGGCCTGGATCGCCGAATGATGGACGAAGCAGTCCTTTTCGCCATTGTCGGGCGTGATGAAGCCAAAGCCCTTCTGATCGTTGAACCACTTCACCTTGCCCTTGATGCGTGACATACCTACTCCTCTGTGTTCGATGCGCGTCGGAGTCCGGAGTGTCCGCACTGGCCGATCGTCCATCGTTATTGCCCGCGGATGTGTCCCCGCGGTGGGTGCCGCAACATGCGGCGTGCTACTATGACGAAGGGGAACCGCGTTAGTTGCCGGTTCCCCTGCAATTGGCGTTGTGTTGTCCGCGGCGCTTTGAGCACGCCTCTGACCTTGCGTCGTAAGATAGTCGAGTAGGTGGGAAAAGGGAATGGGGGGCTTCGGGTGCGTTCGAACGGCGGTCAGTGTGGTTTGACAGAGTGACGATCACCGACTATGCTTCGCATGCGGGTGACGTCGCGTGTTGCCTGGTAGTCGCGGGATCAAGAGCGGGAATGCGCCGCGGCGCTGCTCCCGCTTTTTCTTTATTCAAGGAGCCCTTTGTCCCTGCCACTGCCCTGTCGCCCCGACCACGTCGAGACCGTACCGGCGCCCCCTGCCGGCTTCGTCGCGCAGTTGGCCCGATGACCGCGACCCTTTCCGACGAGTACCAGAATGGTGTGACGGCAGGCTCGCTGGTCAAGGCACGGGGCTACTGGCTCGAGTTGTTGGCCGCCGACGCGCTGCCGCTGCCGCAACGCTTCACGTTCATCTTTCGATCCCCGACCCAGCGCATGGCCAACGGCCTGATGGATTTCCTGCGCTACGCCGAGTACGCGGGATTCGTCCGCTCGGCCGACCGGGTCGGGGTCCCTGACGGGCACGCCTGGGACGTGGCGGGCACCACCCAAGCTACGGTGTGGTCGCTGCCGAGTCTGGAGCACCTGTTCATGGACCTGCGGGGCGCGGGCTCGCGCTATCAGTCGGCCCTCGAGGCGTTGGATCTCCTACCGGTGTCGCCATGCCGCCGCTGAATTCGCTTACCTACCGCGGGTGGACGATCACGCCCCGAACGTTCCAGATCCACGGCAGTCGGGAATGGACGCTGGATCTCGTGATCGCGTATCGCACCAAGCAACGCGCGTTTTGCGGCCCGAAGACTTTCCGGACCGAGCAGGCGGCCATTCGCGGATGCCACGCGTTCGGCCGCCGTATCATCGACGGCCAGGTGCCGTTCTGTTCTCTGGAGGACATGCGATGAGCCGACCTGTCGTCGAGCAGCGGCGGCTGCAGTACCGTGGCCGTGAGTTCCACTTCGTGTCGTACGATGGCCTGCCGGCCAACACGAAGCGGGCGCAACCGGCCACGACACCGGCGTGGTGGCTGATGGGTGCCGGCACGCGGTGGGAGGTCATGCCGTTCCACCCCGGTCGGGAAGAGGCGGAACTCGATCGCGAGTTTGCGGCGTGGCTCGACGCCCACGTGTTCCGATCCCACGACGAAAGCGGAAGCTGAGCATGGCGAGACGAGGCCCTCTATCGGCGGCAAAGCGCAAACGCGAAGCCGACAAGCGCGAGAAACGCATGGCCAAGCAGGAGCGGCGCGCCCAGCGCGCCGAGGAGCGGGCGCAGGCGGCCCGCGAGACGGAGCAATCCGACACTACGGATCGGGAGGAAAATGAGCAGCCAGATCGAGTATAACGGCTACGTCATCGAGGCCACGACCAGGCCCAAGAACAAGCCGCAGGGCTGGACCTTGGAAGTGCGCATCACCCCCGCGGGGCGACGCACGGGGATCCGTCGATGCCGCGCGGGCAACATCTATCCCAACGAGGAACTGGCGGTCGCGCGCTGCCTGGAGTTCGGCCGGCAGATCGTGGACGGGCGGCTGCAACCGAAGGCCGATTCCGCACGATAGACGGCGCGCCTCGCGCGGTCGTTGCCATCGGATACGCGCGCGCTTCGGCCGGCCCGCCCGCAAGGGCGGGCCGGCGAGCCCGGGCCTTAGAAGGGGAACACCACTTCCAACCACTGCGGACGTCGACCGTGGTCGATACGCCGCGCTCCCCCTCACGCTGGATCGCCTAGCGGTCCTTCAGTGGATGGACCATGCGCCTGCGACTCCGTGATCACCTGCCCGCGTTTGGGCACCCGGACGCCGACCGCCCATTGAGCACGATCGACGCCATGGTCGCGGCACCTTCGCAGACGGACCAGCCGATCCGTGCCGAGGTGTTCGGCATCGAACGGCTGCGGGAACACGCCGAGAGCCTGGCCGCGGCCCAACCGACCACCGACGAACGGGCGAGAGGACGCAGGCTCCTCCCCCGTGTTCGGGACAACGGGAAGGTGCTGGTCGCCGGGTACCGGAACATTGTGGAGGCGGTGCGACAGAAGAGTCAGATCACCCAAGCCGAGGAGTGGCTGCTCGACAACTTCCACGTCGTGGACGGGCAGATCCGGGACATCCGGGACCACCTGCCGGGCAGCTTCTACAAGCTCCTGCCGAAGATCGCCGAGGGCCACCACCTCGGAGGATACCCACGCGTCTACGGGCTGGCGTGGGCCTATGTGGCCCATACGGACAGCCGGTTCGATCTGGAAACGCTGCAGGCCTTCGTTCGGGCGTACCAGCGCATCCAGCCCCTCGGCATCGGTGAGCTCTGGGCAGTCGCGATCCACCTTCGCGTCGCCCTCCTGGAAAACCTGCGACGGCTGTCGGACTTGATCATCCGCGCCCGCCAGGGGCGCGCCAGCGCGGACGCGGTGGCGGATCGTTTGCTCGGCCTGAGCGACCGGCCCGCGGAGCGCGTGGAAGATGTGTTGGCCGGCCTTGGCAACGCTCCCCTGGCCAGCGCCTTCGCCGTGCAATTGCTGCAGCGGCTCCGTGACCAGGCACCGTCCGTCACGCCGGTCCTCGAGTGGCTGAACGAGAACCTCGCCGCCCAGGGGACTTTGCCCAGCGAGGTCGTGGGCCAGGCCCATCAGGCTGAGGCCGCCGCGAACATCACGGTGCGGAACATCATCACGAGCATGCGGTGGATGTCCTCCATCAGCTGGCCGGAGTTCTTCGAGAGCGTCAGTCTGGTGGACGAGACCCTCCGGACGGTT
>JAOUDR010000314.1 GCA_029859185.1 Gemmatimonadota bacterium | reverse complement strand
CGATCATCCCGTCATCCCGTTTTCCACCCCGCCGCCCCAAGTGGGAACCCAACCCCCCCTGACAGGGTTTACATGGGGACCCCAACCAACCGGACGCCTGATTCATGCTGATTCGTCGACCCCCGGACATCCCGACCCGCGAGATCACCGATGAGCGGCTCTACCGCAGTCGCCGGGACTTCTTGCGCTCGACCGCGGGGGCCATTGCTGCGGGGGCGCTGTCCCCGGCGCTGCTCGCCGCGTGCGGCGGTCGGGGCGCCGAGGCCGAGGCCGAGACCGTTGGGTTGGCGGGGCAGGACGAGCTGACGCCGTTCGAAGACGTGACCACGTACAACAACTTCTACGAGTTCGGGACCGACAAGAGCGACCCCGCCCGGAAGGGCGGCTCGATGCGCGTGCGGCCGTGGACCGTGGCCATCGAGGGTGAGGTCGCGAAGCCCGGCGAGTACGATGTGGACGAGTTGATCCGGCTTTTTCCCCCCGAGGAACACGTCTATCGAATGCGGTGCGTGGAAGCTTGGTCCATGGTCATCCCGTGGTTCGGCTTCAGGCTCGGCGACCTGCTCAAGCACGTGGAGCCTACCGGACAGGCGAAGTACGTCGAGTTTACCACGCTGCTCGACCCTGAGCAGTTTCCCGGGCAGAAGCGGCGCATCTTGGACTGGCCGTACGTCGAGGGATTGCGGCTCGACGAGGCCATGCATCCGCTGACCCTGCTGAGCGTGGGCCTCTACGGGAAGACGTTGCTCCCGCAGAACGGTGCGCCGATACGGTTGGTCGTGCCTTGGAAGTACGGATTCAAGGGCATCAAGTCCATCGTGCGCATCCGCCTCGTGCGCAGCCAGCCGCGGAACACCTGGCAGATCTCCGCGCCCAACGAGTACGGCTTCTACGCCAACGTGAACCCCGAGGTGGACCACCCGCGCTGGAGCCAGGCGACCGAGCGGCGGATCGGCGAGTTCCGCCGTCGCAAGACCCTCCCGTTCAACGGCTACGCGGACCAGGTGGCGTCCCTCTACGCCGGGATGGACCTGCGGCGGAATTTCTAGCCGGATGCGCGGGTTCCGGCTGTTCAAGGTGATGGTCTTCGTCCTCGCCGCCACGCCCGCGGTGCTGTTGGCCGTGGACGCGGTTCGCGGGAACCTCACCGCGGACCCGATCGAGGAGATCACCCACCGCACGGGGTGGTGGGCGCTGACGCTCCTGATGGCGACGCTCGCCGTCACCCCGTTGCGTCGTCTCACTGGGTGGAACCAACTGATTCGCCTGCGGCGGATGCTGGGGCTATTCGCGTTCAGCTACGCGGTGCTTCATCTGCTGACCTACGTGGTGTTGGATCTGTTCTTCGCCTTCGACATCCTCCTCGAGGACGTCGCCAAGCGACCGTACATCACGGTCGGCTTCACGGCCTTCATGATCCTCCTCGCGCTGGCGATCACGTCGACGAAGGGATGGATCCGGCGGCTCGGCCCGCGGTGGCAACGGTTGCACCGCCTGGTCTACGTCGCGGCCCTGCTCGGGGTCGTGCACTTCTACTGGCAGGTGAAGGCCGACACGCGGGAGCCGCTGATCTTCGCCGGGGTGCTGCTCGCCCTGTTTGTGGCCCGGCTGCGTTGGCGGGGACGGCGAGGGAGGCCCAACCAGGTCCCTGCCGGGAGTGTTACCGCGGCATGATCCACTGCAGCCTCCGTTGATCCCATCGTCATAGTCCCGCGCTGAAGCGCGGACTCGGCCGGGGCACTGGACCGTCACATCGCCGTCGCCCGGTGGGTCACCCCCGTATCTTCCACAGGAAGCTGGGAACGCCGATTCCGGAGCGTTCCGCTCGCGTATCACCGTGGATGTTGTGGAAGGGGAACACCCAATGCGCAGCATGATGTCGGCGTTGGCCGCCACCGGGGCCCTGGCGCTCGCGGGCTGTGGTGCGCCCGCCGTACCGGGCGCCGCGCTCGAGAGCTTCTCGACTGACGATCTCACCGCGCACATCGCCGTCCTCGCATCGGATTCGTTTGCCGGTCGTGGGCCCGCGTCGGTGGGTGAAGACCGCACGATGGCGTACCTCCAGGCGGAATTCGAGCGCCTGGGACTTGAGCCGGGCAACGGTGCCAGTTGGTATCAGGAAGTCCCGTTGGTCCGGATCGCGGCGCGCCCCGACGCCGAGCTGAGCGTCCGCGGTCAGGGCGCCCAGGCCCGGTTCCGCTACGGCGACGATTTCGTCGCCAACAGCAAGCACCTCGACGACGCGGTGGGCGTGGCGGATGCCGAGATCGTCTTCGTGGGCTACGGGATCGTCGCGCCCGAATACGGGTGGAACGACTACGCGGGTCTCGACGTGCGCGGCAAGACGGTCATGATCCTGGTGAACGATCCCGGATTCGCGACGGGCGACTCGACGCTGTTCCGGGGCCATACGATGACGTACTACGGGCGCTGGACCTACAAATTCGAGGAAGCGTCCCGGCAGGGTGCCGCCGCCGCGTTCGTGATCCATGAGACAGAGCCGGCGGCGTATGGCTGGGACGTGGTTCGGAACAGCTGGAGCGGGCCCCAATTCAGTCTTGCGGCCGCGGACGCCAACGAATCGCGGGTTGCCGTGGAGGGGTGGGTCACCCTCGAGACGGCCCGCGCGATCGTGCGGCTCGGCGGGCAGGAATACGACTCGCTCAAGGTCCGGGCAGCGCGGGCCGGGTTCGCGCCGGTCCCGCTCGGCGTGACGGCGGCGGTGAGCCTGCGGCAGGAGGTGCTCCGCTCCAGTTCCCGCAACTTCGTGGCCCGACTCCCGGGTACCGATCACGCGGACGAGCACATCATCTACATGGCGCACTGGGATCACTTCGGCACGGATCCCGCGCGCGAGGGCGATCAGATCTTCAACGGCGCGGAAGACAACGCAACGGGCACCGCGGGGCTGATCGAGATGGCGAAGGCGTTCACGTCCCTCGCCGCCCCCCCATCCCGGTCCATCTTGTTCCTTGCGGTGACCGCCGAGGAGCAGGGACTACTGGGATCGGCCTTCTACGGGGAACATCCGATCGTCCCGCTGGAGAAGACAGTCGCGGCCATCAACATGGACGGGATGAACGTCCTTGGGCCGATGCGCGACGTCATCGTCATTGGCCTTGGCATGTCGGAGCTGGATGACTACATGGTAGAGGCTGCCGCCGAACAGGGCCGGGTGGTGCGGCCGGATGCAGAACCCGAGAAAGGGTACTACTACCGCTCCGACCACTTCTCACTGGCCAAGCAGGGGGTACCGGCCCTCGATCCCGGGTCCGGGCAGGACCATGTGGAGCACGGGGTCGAATGGACCCAGCAACGGGAAGCGGAGTACCGCGCCGAGCGGTATCACATGCCGGCGGATGAGATGCTCGACTCCTGGGATCTGCGCGGGCTCGTGCAGGATCTCCAGCTGTTCTTCACGGTGGGCTACCGGTTGTCCATGAATCGGGAGTTCCCCAACTGGCGTCAGGGAAGCGAGTTCAAGGCGCTGCGCGACGCCATGATGCTGGGCACGGAGTAACCGGGATCCGTGTGGCGGCGGGGCCAGACCCCGCCGCCGCCCTGCCGCGCTGTTACGAATCTCCAGGCACCACGCCGATGTAGGGCAAGGTGCGGTAGCGGTCCTTGTAGTCGAGGCCATACCCGACTGCCCACTCGTCACCGATTTCGAACCCCACATAGTCCAGCGGGATGTCGACCTCGTGACGGCTCGGCTTCACGACGAGCGCGCACGTGCGAAGTGACGCGGGCTCCCGCAAGGTGAGCATGTTGCGGACATAGGCCAGCGTGTGGCCCGTATCCACGATGTCCTCGACAACGATGACCTGCCGGTCCCGCACGCTCTCGCGGAGATCCATCACGACCCGCACCCCGCCGCGTTTCGACCCCCGGGTGCCGTAACTCGAGAGCGCGAGGAAATCCACGGCATTGGGAATCGGCAGGGCGCGCGCGAGGTCGGCGAGGAAGATGAACGCACCCTTCAGCACGCCCACGAGCAGGACACCGTTGGGGCTGACACCGGCGTGATCGCGGGCGATCGCCTCGGCGAGTTGGGCAACGCGTGCCTGAATGCGCTCGGTCGAGATGAGCTCGCGCGGGCGGATGACTGGAGAGTCCATGGGAGTCCAAAGATGCGCTCTGCAGTGACGCCAAATCCAGGGCAAGCCGCCCTCATACGACCATGAAGACGGCTTCACAGCCCGTTCAGTCGGCCCTTCAGACACTGTGGGTGGCGCTCCACCGTGGAATTACGGATCGCCCGGGAAAGG
>JAOUDR010000313.1 GCA_029859185.1 Gemmatimonadota bacterium | reverse complement strand
TTTCACGCGCTCTTCCTTCCGGCGAGATCCGCGCCGATGTGGGAGATGAACGCGTGCGCCCGTCCCTCCCGCTGGAGGCGGAGGCCAACACCAATGGACGACTGGGGCTTCGCGCGTACCGCCGCGAGTGGCTTTTCGGCCATGCCCACCACATCCGGCGCCTCGACGATGCGCAGCCGCTGATCCCGCACGCCCAGCCGCGCCAACTCAGCTTCGATGGGCGCCGGCTGACCGACCAGCAGGATCTCGGCGGACGGCGGCAGGTCCACCAACGCTTCGGCGGCCCCGGCGACCGGGACCGCCGGCGCTGCATCACCACCCATCGCGTCGAGCGCGATGCGCATCAGGTCAGGCGCCCTCGCCTACCTCGACGCGTCGCTTGCCGGCATAGTACCCACACGTGGGGCACACTCGATGCGGACGCTTGGGGTCACCGCACCGCGGACACGCCTGTACGGCGACCGGCGCCGCCTTGAAGTGTGTGCGCCGCTTGCGCTTGCGCGCCTTGGAAGTCCTGCGCTTCGGAACAGCCATGCTTACCTCGATTCCTCGTCGTTCTGGAGCACGTGGAGCGGCCCCCACCGGAGATCCGTCTCCGGGCGGCAGCCACACGCACCCTGATTCAAGTCCGCCCCACACCCCGCACAGAGGCCGCGGCAGTCGTCCCGGCAAAGCGGGAACTCCGGAATGGCCAGAATCAGCGCTTCCCGGACGGCGTCCCCCAAGTCAATGTCGGCGGTCCGCGGCGGGACGATGACCGCCGCCGGATCGTCGTTGTCCTCGTCTTCCGTAAACAGCAGGCTCACGGTGTCGTCCACGTCCAGCGTGAACGGCACCAGGCAGCGCCGGCAGGTGACGTGCACCTGCGTGCGGACCCGGCCCGCCCAATAGAACGAGCCCGGTCCACTGGCCATGAGCCGGCCCGACACCAGCACTGGGCGTGTCGGGACAACTTCGAGGTCTCCAAGCGCGGGGTCGGTCGGCGACACCTCAGCATCCGTCTCGACCGGACCCGTCGTCGCCGCGCGCAGATCTACTCGCAACATAGCCAGTAAACGTACCGCTGACACGGACTTGCGTCAACGCGGCCGGCGCCTACCCCCAGAGGCCGGTGCGCTCCGCTTCGCTAAAGAAAAAGCCGATCTCCCGCACGGCATTGTCATCCGAGTCAGACGCATGAATCGCGTTCCGCTCTTTCGATTCCGCGTACAGCTGACGGACCGTCCCGGCTGCGGCCTCCGCCGGATCCGTTGCTCCGATGACCTCACGCAGCTGCCGGACCGCGTCCGCGCGCTCAAGGACCATCGGGATACACGGCCCCGAGGTCATGAAGGCGCACAACGAGTCATAGAACGGCCGCTCGCGGTGTACCGCGTAAAAGGCCTGCGCCTCACGCAGTGAAAGGCGGGACATGCGCATGGCCCGGACCGTGTAGCCCGCGCCCTCCAGGTGGGCCACGATGCGGCCGGCCTTGCCGGACGCCACGGCGTCCGGCTTGATGATTCCCAGCGTCTGCGTCCCTGCCATGTGTCTCCTCTGTGTGCAGTTGGAACCGAGCCTCAGGAACCGAACAGGCGCCGCACCAGGTCCTCCCGGGTCAGCAGGCCCACCAGCGCGCCGTCATGAACGACCGGCACCCGTTCGAGCTTCTTGTGCACCATCAACCCGGCCGCCTCGGTGAGCGACTGCTCCTCGGACAGGCAGAGAACACTCCGGTCCATCACCTCCCGCACGACGACCTCCCGGACGAGGCTCGTCGCGAGCCGCGGCGTGCGGCTCGCGACAGGGTGCTCCCCTGTCGTTCGCCCGCCGTGGCGCGGGAGCAGATGCTGGAGAATCTCCCCATGGCTCACCAGGCCCAGCATCTCGTTCTCCTCGGTCACCACGGGGAGCGCCGAGACGCCGTGACGCACCATCAGGCGTGCCGCCTCGATCAACGGGGTCTCTGGTGCCACGGTGACCAGCCGCCGGGTCAGCACATCCCGGACGAGCAGTTCCTCGGGCACCTCCACGGCGGACAACTCCGGCGCGTTGAGGACGTCGTCCGGCGTCTGCGCCGCCTCGAGTACGGCAATCACGTCGTCTCGCCCCAGGGCTCGCGCAAAGGTCCCGAGGACCCGGAGGTACGTCGCGCCCTCGCGGGAGGGCGCGAGTAGCAACGCGACCACCCTTGAGGCCTTCCCGGGATCGTGCTGCCGATGGACGGAGGCCGCCGTCACCGCCAGTGCGCCGACCACGCCGTCGACCGCGTCCGTGCGGAAATGCAGGAGGAAGGCCCGCTGGCCCACGGTGACGGCTTCGCTCGGCAGCGCATCCGCGAGCAACCCCTCGAGCCGGTCCGGGTCGTGGACGTGTCCGGATGCGATGATCGCATGGACCAGGACCCGCGCCACGTCCCGCACCGTCTCGCCGGGCGCCCCGAGGACGATCCGATCGGCCGCCAACAGCTCTGGGAGTCTCACGCGGTGACGTGCCGCTCCTTGAGTAGGGGGACGACATCGGCCGGGCGCTTCATCACTGACACGCCCGCCCGCTCGAACGCGGCCATCTTCTCGGCGGCCGTGCCGCTCGCCCCCGAGATGATCGCGCCAGCGTGCCCCATCCGCCGGCCCGGTGGTGCCGTCTGGCCTGCAATGAACCCGACGATCGGCTTGGTTACGTGCGCCTGCGCATACTCCGCCGCCTGCTGCTCGTCGGTTCCGCCGATCTCGCCGATCATCACGATGCCCACCGTGTCCGGGTCCGCCTCGAACCCTTCGAGGCAATCGATGAAGTTGGTGCCGATGATCGGGTCGCCCCCGATGCCGATGCACGACGACTGGCCATACCCGGCACGGGTGAGCTGATGGATGATCTCGTAGGTGAGCGTCCCGCTGCGCGACACGACCCCGATCTTCCCCTCACGGCAAATCTGGCCCGGAATGATCCCCACCTTTGCACGCCCTGGGGAGATTGCGCCGGGGCAGTTGGGCCCGATCAGGCGGACGCTGCGCTCACGCAGGTAGGGCATGACGCGGGTCATGTCGAGGACCGGCACACCCTCCGAGATGCAGACGACGAGGTCCAGGCCGGCGTCGGCCGCCTCGTACATCGCATCGGCGGCAAAGCGCGCCGGGACGTAGATCACCGACGCATTGGCTCCCGTCGCCGCGGCAGCCTCCGCCACGGTGTTGAACACCGGCACGCGACCTTCGAAGGTCTGGCCACCCTTCCCGGGTGTCACACCCGCCACCACGTTCGTGCCGTACTCGATCATCTGCCGGGCGTGGAACGACCCATCACGCCCCGTGATGCCCTGCACGACGAGCTTCGTGCGTCGATCAACGAAGATGCTCATGCCGCCCTCCCCGCGAGCTCCACCGCCCGCTCCACCGCCTCATCCATGTCCGTCAGCGCGCTGAAACCCGCCTTTTGCAGAATTTGCACGGCGAGCTCTTCGTTGGTGCCCGTCAATCGAATCACCATCGGCACCGCGAGCTTCATCCGGCCCGTCGCGGTGACGATCCCGTTGGCCACGTCGTCACACCGCGTAATACCCCCGAAGATGTTGAACAGAATGGACTTCACCTTCGCGTCGGCCGTGATGATCTCGAGCGCCGTGACCACCTTCTCGGGATTACTGCTCCCGCCGATGTCGAGGAAGTTCGCCGGCTCGCCACCGTAGTACTTGACCAAGTCCATCGTCGCCATGGCGAGCCCCGCCCCGTTCACACAACACCCGACGTTGCCGTCGAGCCGAATGAACGACAGGCCCGCTTCCCGCGCCTTCACTTCCGCCGGGTTTTCCGCGCTCAGGTCGCGCAGGGCGGCAATCGCCGGCCGTCGCTCCAACTCGTTGTCGTCCACCGAGATTTTCGCATCGAGGGCAATGACGCTGCCGTCGGGCGTCGTCACGAGCGGATTGATCTCGGCGAGCGAGCCGCCGGCATCCAGGAAGGCCCGATAGAGCTGGCCGAGGATCTTCGCCGCCGCCCGGGCTTGTGCGAGGTCGGCGTAGAGGAAGAACGCAAGCTGCATGGCCTGGTGCGGGAGCAGCCCGTACCGGGGATCCACGCCGAGCTTGAGGATCTTGTCCGGAGTCTTCGCCGCGACCTCTTCGATGTCCACGCCGCCCGCCGGGCTCACCATGAACACCGGTCGCTGGGTCGCGCGATCGAGGATGATACCGGCATAGCTCTCCGTTGCGATGTCGACCGCCGGCGCCACCAGGACCTTCTGCACCGTCAGTCCCTTGATGGTCATGCCGAGGATCTTCTCCGCGTGGCCGCGG
>JAOUDR010000312.1 GCA_029859185.1 Gemmatimonadota bacterium | reverse complement strand
CGCAGTATCCCTGGCGGCGGCCCGCGCGGCATGCTCTCCCGCCGCCCAGATGCCCCATAGGAGTCCGATCGTCGCGGCGAGGATCGCGGGCGCGAGCCACCAAGCGAAAACGAGGGGCGTATCCGGTGGGAGCGTCATCCGTAGGACCATGAGCCACGGGAGTTCAGGTCCCCGCTCGAACAACACCTGGTAGGACAGGGGCACCGACTGGCGCATCGCCGCGAGGACCCAGGAGTGGCCCAACGCGAGAACGGTGATTGCCACCTTCCAGCTCAGGCGCATCCGGACCAGATGGTCGGCCGCGGCCAGGAACAGGAAGGGGACGAGGGGCACGAGGTAGCGGAATCCCGTGTTCCACTGCATGCGCGAGTACTGGTTCGCCGCGCAGAACAGCAGGAGTGCCACGAAGAACAGGGCCACGAAACGGCGCTCGGCGCGCGGCAGGATCAGGGAGTCCCGGGCGTACCAGTGCGTCGGGATCAGCGCCAAGAGCAGCAGCGGGCCGAACGTGTAGATGCCCCACCGAGGCTCGAACAGGTTGAGCATGATGAGATCGGGCGTCGGCAGGCTGAAGCCCCGCCATCCGCGGTCCGTGTAGTTGACCTCGGGCATCCAATACTGGCCGGGCAAGAACGGGTTCCCGTACATGACCCACTGGGTCCCCAGCAGGAACAGCACCGGCGGAATCGCGCCGACCACGAAGGGGATGGACTCCCGGATCGCGACCCAGAGGGAAACCCGTGGGACGCGGCTCAGGAGGAGGTATGCGTACACGCACAGCAACGGGATGACTCCGCTGTAGTCGACCGCCAGGGCGAAGCCGGCGAGGGCCCCGGCGGCAACCCGTCGCCAGACTCCGGCGGGTACATCCCCATCTGGTCGGGCCCACAGGATGGAGAAAGCGCCGAAGGTGGCGTACATGACGAACATGTTGTGGTTCAGGCTGACCGATCGAAAGAACAGCGGTGTGCCGAAGGCGAACAGGAGCGCGAGCCACGTGGCCGTCGACTCGGCCACACCCCGGCGGCGCAGGGCGGCGAACATCAGCACCACCATGAGTGCGGACAGCGGCGCCATCAGGAAGATGGTCGTGACGGCCGCCACGCCACCGAACCGGAGTTCCAGTGCCTGCTCCTTGACCAGTTCGAAGAACGCCTTCTTGTTGGGATACCGGTCGTAGGTGCGGTACTCGGTGAAGGCACTTTCCCCCTGGGTGAGCTTCGCCCGGCTGCGCGCCTCAAGCGCATCCAGCACGGGGTCGAACACGAGGAGCGGCACCGCGACCAGAAACGCCACCGCCACATTGTTGCCGATGTAGGAGTGGCCGTCGGTATGCACGAAGAGGTCGGGGTGAAAGCCCTGATACCGGTCGACCTCGAGCGATAGGTCGTCGACGAGCGAGAACGCGGGGTAGTGCTCGCGCTCGATGTTCGTCGCGAAGTGGACGCTGTAGACGATCCAGCAGATGAGGAACAGCCGCAGCCGGCGGGATGCGAGAAATCTCATGAGTTGGGCGAGGTCCGGGACGGGAAGCGGTTGGGAACGGGCGCGATCATCAGGTCCGGTGCTCCGTGGCCTTGGGGGGCGTGAGCCCGCCGGCCACTGCCCGCAGGGTCGACCACCCGACGCGGGAGGCCCCTGGGGCAAAGGCGATCAATCCGCCCACGACCCCCCCGGTCAGGATGATCCCCTGAAAGGCCAGACCCACCGCGAGCGCGCTGGCCGCCGGCACCCCAAACGGTGCAAGCAACCCAACGAGCGCCGCCTCCCGGATCCCGATCCCGCCCTGGGTGAGCGGGACCAGGGCGGAGATCTTGGCGAGCGGCCAGGCGAACATCCAGACCGACAACGGCACGTCGATGCCCATGACGTGACCGAGCCGCGCGGTCATCACGACCAATAGCGACTGCAGTGTCACCGCGAGAACCCACGCCAGGCCGACGGTCCCTGGCGCACGGGTGAGCGCCCGGACCGAACTCCGCACGCCCACGAGTCGACGGCGCACCTTCCATGGCACCCGCCGCGCCGGCACCAGCAGCAGCACACCCGCACCCGTGGCCGCGACCACAGCGATGAGGCCGCAAAACACGAGAAATACGTGCCGACTCTGTTCATCGAGGGCCGCAGGGATCAGGAGGATGCCCAACCCTGCCACCGTGCCGAGTCCAAGGACGTCAACGAACCGGTCCACGACGCTCGCGAGCAGCACGGTGCCGGCGGAGTTGCTCTTGCGGATCGCCAGTCCCGTGCGGATGACGTCCCCGCCGACCACGGAGGGCAGAAACGTGTTGCCGAACAGGCCGGCGAGGTAGCAGCGCGTCACGTACCAATGGCCAAGGTTGGCGCCCGTCACCCGCATCAGCATCCGCCATTTCGCCACGCCAATCTGGTGAATGCCGAGATACACGATCACCAGCACAGCCCAGACTCCGGGCGAGACCCGGCTGAGCGCCGCTCCGAGGGCGTCGAGTGGGACGGCGATCAGGAGGATCGCCAGCACGATCGCGCTCCCGGCCAGGCGCAGCCAGATCCGGCGACGCGGCGCCGGCCGCGGGGGCGTCGTCGAGGTCGGGGTCACTCGCGGTCGCCTCCCGGCCGTGCGCGAGTCGTGGAGCCATTCATCTCGAGCCGCCGGAGCCGGTAGATGGTTTCCTCGAGGATCTTCCGATTGAACGCCATGAGGTCCGCGAGGAGGCCGATCAGCAGCACCTGGAAGCCCGTGATCAGCAGAACCGCGCCGAGAATCAGCGACTGTACGTGGCCGACACGCTGGCCGATCGAGAACAGGTAGAGAAAGCGGAATCCCGGAATCATGCCCAGTCCGATCAACGCGGCGCCGAGCACGGTGAACACCCGGAGGGGGCCGTACATGGCGTAGGCCCGGACGATCGTGACCGTCGAGTTCTTGATATAGTGGGTGATCGACCGCATCAGACGTGAGGGTCGGCTCTGCGGGTTGACCCCGACAGGGACGAACTCCACGCTGAGTTTCGAGGTTCCCGCCTGGATGAGCGTCTCGAGCGTATAGGAGTAATCACTCAGGACGAGCGTGCGCATGGCGGCGTCCCTGGTGAGGGCGCGAAATCCGGAGGTCGCGTCCGGCGTGCGGAGCCCCGAGGCGCGACCGACCACCCAGCTCCCGAGGCTCTGCAACCGGCGCTTGAGCGGGGAGAAGTGGTCGAGTGAGGTCACGCCCCGATCGCCCACCACCAGGTCGGCGCGTCCGGCGACGATCGGTTCGATGAGATGGGCGATGTGGTCCGCGCGGTACTGATTGTCCGCATCGGTGTTGACGATGATATCGGCGCCGGCCCGCAACGATGCCTCCAGCGCGGTCATGAACCCGGTCGCCAGCCCGCGGTTCGTGGTGTGGCGCACCACGTGGTGGATCTTCAGGCGGCGCGCGACGTCGGCGGTGCCGTCGGTGCTGCCGTCGTCGAGCACCAGGTACTCGACGATGTCGATCCCGGGAAAGGTGTGAGGCAGTTGGCGCACGGTCTCCGGCAGCGTCTCCGCCTCGTTGAAGCAGGGGATCTGGATGATGAGCTTGGTCATGCGCTCCCCACCGGCTGGGTGGCGGCCGTGGCGCCGGATCCGGTCGCGGACAGCGGACAGACGACGATGTCCCCGCCGCCAAGCGAACCACGGAAACGTACCTCTCTCCCGCACTCTTCACGAATCAGCCGTGTCAGATACGGGTGGGAGATCTCGAGGTAGCGCGGGAAGACGTAGACGACCCACACGCGCCGTGTCGCGCGCATTTCATCGATCAGGGACTCGCCGCCCTCGGGGATCTCCGGCCACGGGCGCGGCACGTACTCGCGATAGGGAAAGACCGTCACGCCGGCGGTCACGATCGCGTCTCCGGGTGGCACATTGGTCGCGATCCAATCGGCCGCGCCGATGAAATCCTGCTTGGGCCAGCGGTAGTTGTACGCCAAGGACGTGGCCGACAGGACGATCATCAGACCCACGACCCCCGTGACCCAGCGGCCGGCGAGCGTGGCGTAGCGCTCCGGCGCATGGACCCGGCGAGCGATGGCGAGCGCGAGCACCGCGGCGCCGCGCACGCCGATCAGCAGGGCGAACCCGATCAGCGAGAAGAAGAAGCGCGGATACATGGTGCCCCGGACTGCCAGTGCCCCGAGGATCGTGACGACGCCCGGGACCACGAATAGCGCGAGGGCCCATCGGTTGGTGCGCCAGTAGCTCGCCGTTCCCAGGGCGGCGACCACGGCGCCGGCGACGAGGCCGGGGGCAGCACCAAGGCCGGTCTTGAGGACCC
>JAOUDR010000311.1 GCA_029859185.1 Gemmatimonadota bacterium | reverse complement strand
GCAACGCGGTGCCCGCGAGTTGGATGCCACCCAGACGATCGTGGGAGCGACTCCACCAGAGCGCGATGAGCAGCCCAACCGGCGGAATCAACGGTAGCATGTACTGGGGGCGCTTGGACCGGGACACGGAGAACAGCAACAGCGGGACCAGGATCCACAGCACTCCGTACACGACCCGTGGATCGATCCGGTGGGCCCGCCACGCTCCCAGGGCGTGGGGGGCGGCGCGGGCCAGCACGACGCTCCACGGCAGGGCCGCCGCAGCGAAGATCGGGAGGAAGTACCACCACGGCTCGGTCCGGCCGAGGACGTCGCTGCCGAGGCGTTGGGCCGTTTCCACGAAGAGCACGTATCGCAGGAAGTCCGGCACCACCGTGGACATGGCGAAGACCCACGGCAGGACCAGGGCGAGCAGGAGCAGCAGCCCCGTGGGATCGAGCACCACCCAGACGCGGCGGCGCCACACCGCGTACGGCACGGCCACCAGGAGTGGGACCGCCAGCGCCACCGGACCCTTGGTGAGCACGCCAAGGCCCACGGCTGCCCACGCCGCCAAGGTCCAGCGATCGGCCGGTGCGTCCCGCTCGGCAGCGTCCACCGCCAGGAAGAAGGCGGCGAGCGCGGCCGTGAGGCACAACGTGAGCGTGGCGTCGAAGATGACCGTCCGTGCGTAGGCGAGCGTGAATGGGGTGGCCGCGGTGATCAGGGCCGCGTGCCAGCCAGCCTCCGGTCCAATCGTCCGGCGCGCGAATGCGCCGACGACGAGGATCGTGCCCAGCGTGAACACGAGCGCGGGGAGCCGGGCGGCCGTCTCGTTGGTGCCGAACGCGCGCAGCGCCGCTGCCCCGGCGGCAAAGTGGAGGATCGGTTTGTCTACGTAGGGCAGTCCATTCAGGCGCGGCAGCCACCACGGTCCCTCCGTGGCGATCTCGCGCATCACCTCGGCATTCCGCCCCTCGTCCGGCTCGAGCAAGGCATAGCCGCCAAGGTCCCACGTGAGGCCGGCAACGACCAGGAGGCCGGCGGCGAGCGCCGGCAGTCGGGACCGCACGAGGGATCGGCTAGTGCAGGGGTGACTGGTGCGCCGGTGGCACCTGCGGGCTCTGGGGCGACTGGGAAACGCCGATCGGGACGGTCGCCTCCACCGTGCCATCCACGGCGATCTCGAAGTGGTAGCGTCCCGGCTGCTCGAAGGGGACGTCGAAATTGAGGACGGCCCCAGCCTCGACCTCGGTCACCCCGGCAGGCGGCTCGTTGAACACCACGGTGCCGTCGCCCGTGAGAATCTCATTGTCCGCTTCGTCGAGCAGCCGGATCCGCAGGCGGTGTTCCCCGACCTCCGTGCGGCGGCCTCGCAGCCGCACGACCAGATGGAGTCGCGGGTGCACGGTCGGAAACCGGCCGGCCCAGATGTGTTGGAAGATGCCGAGCACGGAGAGCTTCCCGTGCTGGTCGACGATGGCGTAATCACAGGCAACCGCAAAATCCACCTTCATGACGTGCCTCGGGTTCCGGGATCGTCAGCGTGTCGCCCAGCCGGACGATGTGCGAATCCTAGCCCCGTCACGTCGAGGACGGTACGGGCGGCCCCCGGGTGAGCCCGGCGTCAGCGCACGGCGTGGGCGACGCCGGTCGTCTCCTTGGCCCGTAGCTCGCGCCGCAGGATCTTCAGCATCGCACTCTTGGGCAGCTCCGAGAGGAACGCGATCTCCTTCGGCACCTTGTACGGGGCGAGCTCCTTGCGGCAGTACTCGAGCAGCTCCGCGGTCGTCGCCTGCTGACCGGGCTGCAGCACCACGAAGGACTTGATGCGCTCGCCCTTCTGCGGATCGGGGATCCCAATGGTCGCCGCCTCCAGCACTTTCGGGTGCGCGAACAGGACCTGATCCACCTCATCGGGATAGACGTTGTAGCCGCTCACGATGATCAGGTCTTTCTTGCGCCCGCAGATGACGGCATACCCGTCGTCATCGAGCCGGGCGAGATCACCGGTATGGAGCCAGCCGTCGCGGATCATCTGCGCCGTCTCGTCCGGCCGGTTCCAGTATCCCGACATCACTTGCGGTCCGCGAATGCAGAGTTCGCCTTCCTCGTGCAGTCCAAGCTCCCGCGTCCCGGTTTCCGCGTCCACGATCTTGATGTCCGTATCGGGAACGGGGATCCCGATCGAGCCGGGCTTCTGGAGGCCGCTCAGCGGGTTCACGTGCGTGACGGGAGACGTTTCGGTGAGCCCGAACCCCTCCGTGATCTTTCCGCCGGTGAGCTTCTGGAACCGCGACATCACCTCGACCGGAAGCGGGGCCGATCCGGAGAAGCAGTACTTGATGCTCGAGATGTCGAGCTTGTCGATCCCCGGGAAGTTGTTGATCCCGTTGTACAACGCAGGGACCGCCGGGAACAGCGTGACGCCGTACTTGCGGATGCTCGCTACGAGATCGCCGATATCCCGCGGGTTCGGGGCGAGGACGATGTGCGCCCCGAGAAAGACGGGCCACAACAGAGAGATCGTATTGCCGAACGAGTGGAAGTACGGCAGGCAGGCGAGCAGGACCTCGTGGCCGCGATCCACCTTGGGAAACCACGAAGCGGCTTGTTGGACGTTGCACGAGAGGTTGCGGTGCGTGAGGACGGCACCCTTCGATACGCCGGTGGTGCCGCCCGTGTACAGCAGCAGGGCGGGGTGGTCCCATCCGTAGGTCGGGGCCGGAACGGCCGGTCCGCCCGCGGCAACGAGCTCCTTGAAGAAATGGACCTTCGGCTCTCGCGGCACCTTCACGTACTGCCCGGTCTTCTTGAGCTTGAGCGGTGCCAGCAGATTCAGCGGGAACTTGAGGTAGTCCGGGATCGACGTCACCACGACGTGCTTGACGGGCGTCCGGCCGAGGATGCCGCGGAGCTTGCCCCACCACAGAAAGTCGAGGGTCACGACGACGTCCACAGCCGCGTCGTTGAACTGGTGCTCGATCTCGCGCTCGACGTAGAGCGGGTTCGTGCCCACGGCCTGTGCGCCCAGCTTGAGCGTCGCAAAGTACGCGATGATGAACTGCGGGAGATTGGGCATCCACAGGGCCACCCGACTGTTGGTCGTCACCCCGAGGCCGGCGAGGGCCGCCGCGAAGCGGTTCACGTGATCGAGGAGCTGGGCGTAGGTGAGCGTCTTGCCCTTGAGGGTCACGGCGGGGCGGGTGGGGAACTCCCGGCACGCGGCCTCGAAGATCGCGACCAATGTTTGGGGCTTGAACTGGAGGTCGGCTGGAACACCCGGGTCGTAGTGCTTCGTCCAGATGCGGTCCATGGGTCACTCTCCCGCGGTCCGCGTCGACCGCAAAGCAGTGAACTGCTCGCCCCCGCCGGTAGACCCGGCGGGCGCGCCTCCTTAGAGACTGTGCTCCGGATCCTTCAGCAGCAAGTGCCGGAGCCTGAGCTCGAGCCGCCCGCCTGCCACGTGCCGGAGGAGGCGAGCCCCGGGAGCCTGTGGTACCGCGCCCACCATGCGTGCCAGCGGGACTTCGGCCCGGATCACGTCGCCCTCCGCAAACAGCCGCGCGTCGGGACAGGCCTCTTCGATCAACTGTCGCACTGCCGCGTTGCTGGCGAGAAACTCGCCGGAGAAGCAGTCGATGCCTCGTTCCCGCGCCGCGTCCGCCAGGCGGCTGAGGAGCAGCGTCCCCAGTCCCTTGCCCTGAAATGCATCGGTCACGGTCACGGCCGCCTCGGCCACGGTCGGCACACTGGGATCCCGGGCGAAGCGCGCGATACCGAGGCCCTCCTCGCTGCCGTCGGGCAGGGACCGCACGGCCCCGAGGGCGAGCTGATCGACGCCATCGAGATCCGTGAGCCGGTCGAGCTCCCGCTCGGTCAACGCCTGCTTGGCGGTGAAGAAGCGGAGATAGCGGGAGGTCGGTGAGAGGGCGGCGAACCCCGCCGCCAGGAAACGCTTGTCCTCTGGTCGCACGAGCCGGATCATGACCGGTGTCCCGTCAGCCAGGGTGGCTCCCTCCCGCCACCGGTAGTCGAACCGATACCCCGGGCGGCGCGTCATGCCGCGGGCACGCCGGTCGGTTGCTTGGCGGTGGCAACCTGCCCGGGAAACGGGCAGAGGTCGTTCACCGGGCAGATCTCGCATTGCGGCCTACGTGCCTGGCAGATGGCCCGTCCGTGGTGAATGAGGAGGTGCGGGAAGAGCGTCCATTGCCCGCGCGGCACGAGTGCCATCAGGTCCCGTTCGATCCGTACGGGATCGGCGTGTCGCGTGAGCCCGAGACGCTGGCTGATCCGTGAGACATGCGTATCCACGACGACGCCTTC
>JAOUDR010000009.1 GCA_029859185.1 Gemmatimonadota bacterium | reverse complement strand
CTCGACACCATTCTCGTCTTGACGGGCTTGGAGCCCCGCCAACTGCCGGCCTCCGCCATTCTCGAGCAGCGGATGAAGGAGCTGGCAGCCCTCTTACCGGATTGGAACGGCGCCGAGGCGTCCGGCCTGTTCGCCGACAACTTCTTCCTGGACTACCGGCTGACGGATCTCATCGATCAGTCGCGTCGGCTCTTCCGCGAAGCGGGGCAGACCGGGGCTGTCGGTGGGATGGTGCCCGTGAACCAGCTGCGTGGCACCTTCATCCTCGAAGGGGAACACCAGAACATCGAGGTCTTCTTTACGCTCACGCCTGAGCGGGTGCCGTTGATCCAAGAGGTGCGCATGAGAAGCGTGGCGCGCTGAAACATCGAGGCGACACTGGCTCACGGCTGCGCCTCACATTGCCAGCGGGAGCCAAGGGAGCGCGGGTCAGGGATTCATCCGAGGAGAAGCCTCGATGCCAGACGATCGACCTGTGGGCGACGATCGACATCGAGACCTGGAGCGGGAAGCAGCGGGAAGTCGCCGAGGACTTCCCGGGCGCCTATGCCCTTCCCGAACTCCCCGTGCCGTTCCCGGGCAGGCATGGGGGCCAGCCGTAGTCGGAGCGCCGCACCGATCATGTCTCGCCCTGCTGAGCAGGTGTCGCGGCCCGACCGAACACGCGGCGCTCCCACAGATGCGTCATGGCGTCCACCGCGAGCTTCACGAGCACCATCACCACCGCGAAAACGGTCGTGCTTCCGAGACCGGGCTGCAGGCTGGCAGCTGCCAGGCCCAGGCCGAGCACGAACGCCACGAGTGCCATGCGGGCGTAGGGCCAGAAGATGAGGCCGACCACCGAGCGTCGCACGTACTCCCGTCCGAGGAGGAAATTGCGCACGAAGGAGAAGCCATGACTCAGCACGAGTACACCGATCCCGAACGCGACTCCCGGACCGACCGCGCGTAACCCCTCGAGTGCATGCCCACTGCTCTCGGCACCACCCGCGCGCGCGAGCCACGTCGGCAGCGTCGTCACGAACAGGCCAACCCCAAGGGCGAACCCGGTGAACTGGAAGGCGAAGAAGCCCGTCCCGAGCACCGTGTAGAACAGGCGGCTGCCCCACGACGAGAATCCCACCCATCGACTGATCCACGCCCCGAACGGCTGCTCACCGAAGAGCCCGACCACGAACAGGCGGAGGACGTTGTACCCGCCGATGACAACCGCTTCGAGCCAATAGATCAGGAGGGTTTCGTAGTAGCCCCAGTCGCGCAACACGGCCTGGAGCGCGATGAGCAGGTTCGCCGCGACGAGTGCGGCGAAGCCGAGTCGCAACTCCTTGGACCTCACTGCCGCGGCGGCCGGCGGCGGTGGTCGCCGTAAGGGTCAGGCATGTCCACTCGCTCACCCGCTTCCCTCGTGCGCAGCGCATCGCGCTGCAGCGTCTCGTTCGTTTGCGTCAGCCAGGTTCCGAACGACGGATCGGCCCAGTGCGATGCGAACTCCCGGCGGTCATCGTCGCTCAAGGTCATCAGGTACTGGTCCATGCGCCTGAGCTCTTCGATCGCCCCCTTCAGGTCCTGAGCGGCCGTCAGGTCATCTACCGCCTTGTGGATGCGCGCTGCCTCCCGCAATGGGGTGCGCTCGGTGCGGCCGACGGTTCCGGCCTGCACTTCTCGATCCGAAGCCGAATTAGACATAGAGTCGGGCACTCCACGGGCATCGCCGGCATCTGCTTGACCTCCACCGCAACCGGCGGCGATGGAACCCACAAGCACGGCCATGCCGAGGCTCATCCACGATCGGTGGCCAGAGCGATGTGAGGGACGTTCCGTGAACCCAATCCGCACGACTGCCTCTCGTTCTCGCGCCAAGTTCTGACTCCGCAGCGACGGGTTGCTCGACATCGGCCCGCGAGCGAGCGCGCCACATCAAGCCGACCGCGTCACTTCCCCACCCAGTAGGGGAACTCCGCATGATAGCAGATGCCGTCCAGATCGGCTGCCCGCTCCTCGAAGAACGTCCGGGCGTCGGCGATGGCCTGGTTGTAGATCGTGGGGCCGAGCTCCTCGAGAACGAACTGTAGCAGGAGATCGGCCTTGAGATCGCCGATTGGCTCCTCCAGGTTGTCCGCCGCATACCGCTGCAAGGAGGCGATGGCGCGTTTTTTCGCGTCATCCGGCAGGGTGACTCCGGGCTTTCCACGCATCGCTCGACTCGAATAAAGGGTGCTGGTCTGTTCTCTCTTCCCACCCAGAGTACTACCTCAGCCGTCAGCGGTCGAACCGGGTGCCCAGGCGTTCCTGGTCCTCGCGCTTCAACGCGCCGGGCGTGAAGTACTCGTAGCCGGCGAGGAAGTAGCTCTCCACCAGGTCCGTGAACACGGCGTACTGGTCATCCGTCAACTGGGTGATCTCAAACTGCGTCGAATCGGGGTGGTCCGTGAAGCGGCCGTGCCTGAGCAGGTCATCCCAGTGCTCGACCGACGCTGCGGCGAGCGTGGGGAGGCCGGCGGCCTGGAGGCGCGTGTCATTGGCGGCGACAAACGCCGCCCACGCGCGCGCCGCCTTGGTCTGCTCGGGTGATTGCCGAAAGCTCAACCGTATCCCTCTACGAGTCTTCGACCAATGCAAGGAGCTTCGTCATCGTCGCGATGTTCCGCCCGGTGACGGCGTCGCTTCCAGCACGGTTTACCGCTGCCCAGACCGGGCTGTCGACGATGCCGCCCGGGCACCAGAGGTATGCGATCCGCCGTCTGAGGGCCAGGGCTTCCGGCGCCCAGTCTGCCTTGAGAAGTGGCTTCACCCGGGCCACGGTCGTCGGATCCCGAAGCACCATGAGCAGCAACCTCGACGGGTTGTCTGCGGCCACGCTCAGCGGGTTCTCGCGCACGGCGGCGGCGAGTTCCTTCCCCGTCAGCACCGTCACCCGAGCCGTCACGCCAAGCCAGTCGGCGAGGGCCTTCTCGATCCGCGCACCGTCCCCACCGTCACGCTGCTTGGCCGCCGTAAAGACGACATTGCCGCTGTTCAGCACGGTGCGCACGTCGCCATACCCGAGGTCGCTGAACAGCTTCCGCAGGTCTGCCATTGCGACGCGCTTCGCTTTTCCGACGTTGATCCCACGTAGCAGCGCAACCTGACACTCGGCCATTGGTTTGTCCCTCTCCCGGCGCACCGAACGCGCCACCACCCGTGCCACCTGTCCGCCGCAACCTGTTGTCGGGCGACACTCCGGCGGGACGGGGTGCCACGTCGGTCAACCTCGAGATTGATGCGCCTGGTTCGTGTCGTCAACGGCCCGGGCGAACGCATCGCATTTCAGGTGCGGTACCCGGCTGCACCGGGTCCCGGGGGAGGGCCCGGCTAGAAACAGATCTCGGTCACAACCGGACCGCCGCGCACGAGCTGGTACGGCCCCAGCGCCTGATCGAGATCCGTGAGTGTCACGGTCAAGGTGAAGACCGACCCATCCACTCGGCCCGCGTACCGGGCCGGATGCGGCGGGCGGCCTTCTGCCGGCACCGGCCCGCCACCGACATAGTGCTGGCCGGTTCCCGAGAACTCCCCGTCTACCGAGACGGTCCATCCCGGGTCGATCGTCCCCGCGCCGCACTGATACTGAATCATGCCACCGGCGGCCGTGATGGTGAGGCTCGCTTCGGTGCCGCCCCACCCCCCGTCGACGTCGGGCGCGGTGGGCGAGCTGCAGGCAAGCACCGGCAGCAGGAGACAAAGACCATACATGCAGAGACGCATCGGTACCTCCCACGACTATACCCGAGGAGTCGCACGGCGGTCACGTGGCGGCCAGGCGGTTAGCGGCGGCTAGGCCTTGCCGCCGCTACAGGGCCAACTCGTTCGTCCCCTCGGCCTGCGAGACTGACACGATCCCGTCCGCCGTGGCGCACACCACGCCGGTCTCGTCCACCAGCTCGGTTGCCACGAACACCAGTGACTTGCCGGTCTTCTGCGGCCGCCCGATCACCTCGAACCGGCTGCCGAGGACGGGTCGGAGAAACTGGATGTTGAGCTGCGCTACGCCGACCCGCTGTCCGGGTGCCTGGAGATAGCCGGTGAGTCCGGTCACGAGATCGAACACCGCCGCGATGATGGGCCCGTTGACCGCTGGCGTACCCATCCCGCCCCGGTGATGCGGCTCGATGGGATCCACGACCCCCCGCAGTTCCTCGCGCGAGACAATCTCCAGCCGGACACCCATCCGCTGCACCCCGAGGTGGGCATTCCACCGCTTCGCCAACTCGGCCCGCATCTCAGCCGGCAGTTCCTCCGGAATCGGACCGGTGTCACGTCTCGTCATGAGCCAGTGCTTTCATCCATGGAGAGTCCGTCCACAGAGAGTCCGTGGGGAAGAGGCGGCACCGGCTGGTCAGGTCGACGAACGGCCTCCACCGACCTGCACAGTCCAAGGTGCTCGGTGCGCCATCTCGAACTGCAATCATCGTCTTTCGGCACAGTCCTGATGAGGCCGCGCCCACTGAGCCGATCATACACACCGTCAGTCGTGTCGGCCAGCGTCGTCGTGCGGGCGTTCGCGGTCAATGCGGCGGCGGGATCGGACTGGACCAGTGCAGGTTCCGGAGTCGCCATCCGTCCGGCGTGTGCCGCGCGACCGCGGTCATGAAGCCGCCGAATTCCATGATCACCCCGGCGGTATCCGTAATGCTCTCGCGATATGACGCGCCGACGACGGCCAGGCCCGGTGCCAACGGCTCCACCCGCAACTCCACCCACTCGAGATCCAGCGCGGCCACGGTGCGAGCCAGGCCCTCCACAAGCACGGTGGCGGAGTCACTGGAGCGAAACACGACTTGGCCGTCGGACGCCATGAAGAACGCGGGACTCGTCTCGAAGTAGCGCAGCCACGCGACCGGGCCATCCTCGGACAGGTGGCGCGCAATCGTCGTCGCGAAGCCAACCACGCTGTCGCGCATCGCGGCGGCGTGTGCTGCGTCCAGCTCTCCTGCCGAGCGGGGCGCACACGCGAGTGCGGCGAGAAGCATCAGCGGTAAGACTCGAGATGTTGGCAAGCCATCCTCCGTCTGAGCGATGTGGGTGTGCGCAAGGTGCGACTGCCTCGTGGTACGGGCAAGGTCCCACAGCGTTTGACTCCTGCCTGAATTCGGGCGCACGGGCGCTCCGGGATGCCCCGTGCCCCTTCCCTCAACGGCGCGGACGAGCCACCGTACACGGTGGAAAGGAACACGATGATGGCCTCGCGTTTGCGCCGACTCGCACCCCTCATCAGCATCGCGTTGCTCGCCGGCGCGTTGTGGATTCTGCACCGCGAGTTGGCCGCGCATCCCCCCCGCGAGATCGCCGGCGCCATCCGGGCCCTCCCGTGGAGTGCCATCCTGCTCGCGCTCGGCCTCACCGTCGCGGCGTACGCGTTCCTACCCGTGTACGACGCCATCGGGCTCCGGTATGCAGGACGCACACTCGGCGCGGGCCGCACCTGGCTTGTGGGAGGAGAGCCGCGACTGTCCTAAGTGGGGCAGTTCCGCTGGACACGGCTCCGCGTCCCTGCCTCGCTAACCTCCGCCTATCGCGACTCGAACGCAGAGTTCTTTCTCGGCCTGGGAGTGAGCTTCTACTACGTACACCGACCCCAGGCCTTCGTACAGGGTGAAGTGGCCTCCGACGCTGGCTCGGTCCCGCACGGACAGGATTCCCATCTCGGCGGACATCCCGTCATCGTCGAATCGCTCGTACCGGACGGTGGCATCCAGCGGGTGAGCCTCGGTACCGCTCCAGACTTCTTGGCTCATTGTCGCGTCCGCAGCCCGGTGTTGGGTCGCAGGTTGCTTTAACGAGGGTGGAGTATCGCCGCTGTCACCCCCGTCGCAAAGCCAGTAGCCGGCGCGGGGGCGATCGCGCCGACTCGCCGCGCGGATCTGGACTCCACGGCTAGATTTCAGCGCGGAGCGCGCGATGAAGGGATCCGGGAGGCTTGCCGGGCGCGTCACCGCGACGAGGAGATCGCCGATGAGTGCTGCACCATTGCGCCAGCGGCCGGCCTGGGCCGCGCTCGAGACCCATCATCGGGAACTGCAGGGACGCCACCTGCGCGAACTCTTCGCCGAGGACCCAGGCCGCGGCGAGCGCCTGACCGCCGAGGCCGTCGGCGTCTTCCTCGACTATTCGAAGAACCGCGTCACGGATGCGACCATGCGGCTCCTGCTGCGGCTCGCCGTAGAATCGGACCTGCGCGAGCGGATCGACGCCATGTTCCGCGGTGAGAAGATCAACGTCTCGGAGCAGCGGGCCGTGCTGCATGTCGCCCTGCGCGCCCCCCGCGGTGCCACGGTGCTCGTCGACGGACGGAACGTCGTGCCCGACGTCCACGCCGTGCTCGACAAGATGAGCGGGTTCGCCGACCAGGTGCGCGCCGGCGCATGGACTGGCCACACCGGCAAGCGGATCCGCAGCGTGATCAACATCGGCATCGGCGGGTCCGACCTCGGTCCCGTCATGGCCTATGAGGCGCTCAAGCACTACAGCGACCGGTCGCTGCGCTTCCGCTTCGTCTCCAACGTGGACGGCACCGATTTCGCCGAGGCCGTGCAAGGTCTCGACCCCGCGGAGACGCTCTTCATCGTCTCCTCCAAGACGTTCACCACTCTGGAGACGATGACCAACGCGCATACGGCGCGCGACTGGCTGCTCGCTGGGTTGCAGGGGGCGGAGTCGGCCATCGCGCAGCACTTCGTGGCGGTCTCGACCAACGCGAAGGCGGTAGCCGGTTTCGGCATCGACCCGGCCAACATGTTCGGCTTCTGGGACTGGGTCGGCGGTCGGTACTCCATGGATTCCGCCATCGGCCTCTCGACCATGCTGGCCATCGGTCCGACGCACTTCCGGGAGATGCTCGACGGCTTCCACCAGATGGACGAGCATTTCCGCACGGCGCCCTTCGACCGCAACCTGCCGGTGCTGCTGGGCCTGCTTGCGATCTGGTACACCGACTTCTTCGGCGCACAGACCGTCGCAGTGCTCCCCTACGAGCAATACCTGAAGCGCTTCCCGGCCTATCTCCAGCAGCTCACCATGGAGAGCAACGGCAAGCGTGTGACGCTCGACGGCACCCCGGTGGATTACGTCACCGGACCGATCTACTGGGGCGAGCCGGGAACCAACGGCCAGCATTCTTTCTATCAGCTCATCCACCAGGGGACCCGTTTGATCCCCTGCGACTTCCTCGCGTTCGGCCACAGCCTCAACCCCTTGGGGCGGCACCACGATCTACTCCTTGCCAATGTCTTTGCTCAAACCGAGGCCCTGGCGTTCGGCAAGACGGCCGAGCAGGTGAAGGCTGAAGGCACACCGGAGTGGCTCGTGCCGCATCGGGTGTTCGAGGGCAACCGGCCGTCGAACACCCTCCTCCTCGACCGGCTGACGCCTGCGGCGCTGGGCAAGCTCGTCGCCCTCTATGAGCACAGCGTCTTCACGCAGGGAACGATCTGGAGCATCGATTCGTTCGATCAATGGGGAGTCGAGCTGGGCAAAGTACTGGCGCAGCGCATTGTTCCCGAGCTCGAGGACGCAGCGGAGCCGACGCTCGACCACGACAGCTCGACCAACAGCCTGATCCGGCGGTACCGCAAGCTAAAGGGGTCGGCCTGAGCCGACCGCTCACGAAGGAGAACAGGCCCGTGCAACTGGGAATGATCGGCCTCGGCCGAATGGGCGCGAACATGGTACGGCGGCTCCAATCCGGCGGCCATGACTGTGTAGGCTTCGACCGGTCGGCCGGGGCCGTGGCGACGCTGGTGAAGGGAGGGACAGTCGGTGCCTCTTCCCTCGCGGATTTCGTCGCGAAGCTGAACAGGCCGCGGGTGGTATGGCTCATGGTCCCGGCAGCGGTGGTTGACCAGGCCATCGCTGACCTCCTGCCGTTCCTCGACGCTGGCGACATCCTGATCGACGGCGGCAACTCCCACTACATCGACGACATCCGCCGCGCTAGGGAAACGAAGCGCAAGGGCATTCACTATGTGGATGTCGGCACCAGCGGCGGCGTCTGGGGTCTGGAGCGCGGCTATTGCATGATGATCGGAGGGGAGCCCGGGAAGACGCCGAGCGGGCCGCGGTAGAGTACGCGGCCCTGATTACCGAGCCGCTCGACCTCTTGGTGCTCGGCATCGGGGAGGACGGCCACACGGCCTCCTTGTTCCCCGGCAGCCCGGCGCTCGCGGAGCGCGTCCGCCGAGTCGTACCGGCCGTCGCGCCGACCGCGCCGAACCGGCTGACGATCACCCCGAATGTGATTGCCACCGCACGCGATACGCTGGTCATTGCCGCAGGCGCACCGAAGGCGGCGCCCGTGTGGCGTGCCCTGTGCGTGGACGGACCGGTGGACGAGTGCCCCGCGCGTCTGGCGAGGGACGGGTACTGGGTGCTCGATCGAGACGCCGCCAGCCAGCTCCCCACGGAGCAATGATGCGCGTTCTCGTGGGCGACCTCGGCGGCACGCACCTGCGGCTCGCGATCGCGGAGCGCGACGGCGAGGCGTGGCGCCTCACGGCGGAGCGGAACGTACCGAGCCACCATCTTCCCGGCCTGCTCCCGGCGATACGGGACTTCCTGGCAGATGGGGAGCGCCCACCGTGTGCGTGCATCGGCGTCCCGGGCCCCGTCGAAGGAGGGCGCGCGCACCTGTCCAACCTCTCCTGGACCGTCGACGCGGACGAGCTGGCGCGCGGCACGGGCATCGAACGGGTGCGGATCATCAATGATTTCGAGGCCGTAGGGTACGCAGTGCCGGCGCTCGGCCCGGACGATTTGGTGGAGATTCAACCGGGAGTACCCAGCACATTCCGGGGGGTAGCGCCGGTGGCCGTGATCGGACCCGGCACCGGCCTGGGACAGGTCTTCCTGCTGTGGGAAGACGGCCGCTACCGACCGCAGGCCTCCGAAGGAGGGCATGCGGATTTCGCGCCGTCCGAGCCCGTGGAATACGAACTGCACGCGCACCTCAAGCGCCTGCACGGGCACGTCTCGGCTGAGCGGATCGTCTCGGGCCCCGGACTCGTGGCCACGTACGCGTTCCTGGCGGCTCGGGCCGGTCACCCGATGCACCCCGACGTCGCGCAAGCCCTGGGGGCCGGCGACGCCGCGGCGGCTATATCGCGGCTGGCGCTGGGCGGTGGCGACCCCACGAGTGGGGCTGCCCTGGCGCTGATGGTGCGGACGCTCGCGCGCCAGGCGGCCAGCTTCGCGCTCAGCGTGCGCGCCACGGGAGGTGTCTACATCGCCGGCGGGATCGCACCCAAAGTGCTGCCGGCTCTGCGCGATCCATCGTTCATCGAAACCTTCCTGGCCAAGGGGCGGATGAGCGCGCTGCTCGCGGCCGTTCCCGTCCGGGTCGTGATTGCGGCGCACGTCGGATTGCTTGGCGCGGCGGTAGCAGCGGAAGACCTCTAGGCGGTAACACGCCGCCGGTGGGGTCGGCCGTCATCGGCCGACGCGCCGGATCAGCACGCCCGACCTCAAGACTAGCACTCAGAGCCCGTCTGGGGCGCATCCGATTGCGTGCCGCCGCCGCATGCTGTAGTATTACTCAGTAATACTACCGTTCCTTACGGGGTCCTGGATGGCGTATGCGCGGATTTCGGTGACGCTTCCCAAGGCGGTGCTCGCCGCGGCCGACCGGCGTGCCAAGGAACTCGACCGATCGCGCAGCTGGGTGATCGCCGAGGCGCTGCGCCAATCAGAGGCCGGGATGGCCCCCGCCCCACCGAGTCGTGTCGTGCGGGAGCGGGCCGCTTCGCCCTACGGCGTACGGGAGGTTGCGGAAGCGCGCCAACGGCATCTCATCGCCGACCTGCGGCGCACACCGGCCGAGCGCCTACGACGCGCGACCGACCTGGCACGCCTGGCACGCGCGGGTCGGCGAAGCGGTCCCCGGGCACAGATTATCGGCTTCGACTCGTACGAGGACTTCTACGAATGGAAGAAGGCACGCCGCGCCGGGGCGTGAGCCCGACGGACCTGGTGGTTCAGGTCTGCGAGGCACTCAACCAGGCCCAGGCGCGGTACCTGGTGATCGGTGGCATCGCGTGCGTGTTGCACGGATACGCCCGTGCCACGGAGGACGTGGACGTTCTCATCGAGCGGACGCTGCCCAATGCAGAGCGGGTACTCGAGGCGCTCGGGGGGTTGGGTTGGGGCTTCGCAAAGGAGTGGAGCGCCAAGGAGATCCTCGCCCGCCCGATCACGGTGATCGGTGACGATCCCGCGGTGGACGTGTTCACGGTCGCCTGGAAGGTCAAATACGAGGAAGCCGTAGACCGATCGTCCACTGTGGAGGTCGAAGGGGTCGCTATTCCCCTGATCGCGATTGATGATCTGATCGAGACGAAACGAACCGGCCGGCTGCAGGACGCGGCGGATATCGAGGTGTTGGAGGAGATCAAGCGGCTGCGAAACCGTTAGCCGTTGGCCGTTGGCCGTTGGCCGTTGGCCGTTGGCCGTTGGCCGTTGGCCGTTGGCCGTTGGCCGAGGGCGATGGCCGGGGCGGGGAGTTCCTACTGGCCGACGCGGCGGATCAGCAAGCCCGATGTCGAGACCAGCACCTCGAGGCTATCGGGCCGGTCAGCCATCACGAAGGTGCCCGATCCGTACTCGGCGTCGAGCAGGGACGCCAGTGCCGCCCAGCGGCGACGTAGGGTGAACATGTCGACGCGCTTGGGGCTCGACAGCGAGAAGATCGTGCGCACCGAGTCGCGCTCGTCTTCCAGTTCGAGATAGCGGCCGCCGATCCGGTCCAGCTCGTAGGCAGTGTGCAGGCCGAGGATGTTGGCGATCGGCTTCCACTTCAGGATGTGCGCGTCCACGTAGACCTGCTCGCCCCGGAGCACGAACATCGTGTCCCGCCCGTCCGGGAAGGTCACCAGTGCCGTGAACTGCCGGGGGCCCGTAGGCCGGACGACGACCGTGGCCGCAAGCTCCTCGCGTGTGAGCGCCCGGTAGCCTTGGGTCGCCACCGAGATCGTGGCCATCAGCGCCGCCACCGCTGAGAGCAGGAGCCAGAGCGTCAGGCTCGCCGCCACGCCGAACGGCTTCTTCCGGCGCACGGCAAGCATCGCAGCGGCGAGGAACACCACCGCAAGCCCCGCGGCGGCAACGGCGACGATCACGAGCACGTTCGGCATGGTGCTGCTCCCGTTCGAGAACCCATCAAGCCACCCGGCCAGTCCCACTGCCATGCCATCGCACGGAGGCACGCACCCTCACGATACGTCCTGGACCTCGAGTCGGACGACCTGCCGCACCCACCGGATCAGGCTCGCGTCACCCTCCACGATGAGGCGTCGTGGCCCGCGGTCCGGAGGAAGGGCGGCCCCGCTTTCCCGATCCACGAGGACCGCGCGGCGGTTCCCAATTCCGGGATCGAGCTCGCTCAGCGCGAGGACGACGCGATACCCGTCAGCGCCGACCACCATGATGATACGGCGGAGCTGCGGCGCGCGCAGCGAGTCCACCGGCGTGACCCCGGCGGCGCGGAGCACGTCGCGGAGGTCAGTACCTTCCCACTCCCAGGCGTTGCCATGTGCCGTGGCCGTTCCCGTGATCCGGGTGAGTGTCTCGAGCAGGGAATCGCTCAGCACCACTTCCGATCCGTCCAGGCGCCGCACCGTGAGATCGGTCTGCGCACACGCGGCGCCGACCGGGACTCCGGTGGCGCTCAGGAGCGAAATGACGAGCAGCAGGTGCTTGAACATGGGTGACCTCGGTGCGTCTCACGTGGCATCGGCGGGTGTTCACGTCGCGAGCGCCCGCTTGGCCCGCAGGCGCTCCCATGCGTCGGTGTCGGCGGGACGGACCCAGTCCCAGCCGATCCGCTCCCAATCGGGATCGTCCGGCTCGAGCCTCAGCTCCCGGATCGCCTCGGCGCCCGTGACGAAGTACTGCGAGCCGTAGGGAAGCAGGAACCCGCCTTCGGCGTCGTGGTGCATTCTCGCCGCGTCATAGTCGCTGAACCACTGGTTCAGGAACACGGCCATGCTGGGGACCCAGAGGGCAGGCGTGGTTTCGGGGCGGCCGATCATGGATCCCTCGATGGTCGAGTGGTTGCAGGACATCAATGCCGCAAAGCTAGGGGGAAGGCATCATCGGTCACAGCACCGGCAACGCGACGCGGTACCATCCCCGAATCCTCCACTACGGCTGTCACTACGGAATACGCCGCTTCCACCAGAAGTAAGCGGGGACGCCCAGGGCGATGATGCCCCCGCCAATCAGGGCATTGAGGGGATTCGACAGCACGGTTGACCCCACCGCGAAGACTCCGGCCACCACGAAGAAGCCTGGGACCCAGGGGTATCCGGGGCAGCGGAAGCCATCGGCGGAACGGCGGAACGGCGGAACGGCGGTCTCTGTATCATCATCTGCCGTTCCCGCCCCTTTTGCCCTCTCAGCCCCTCCACCCCTCCTCCGATAGACGAACAGCGTCACTCCCACGGCCGCGAAGAAGATCCAGTCGCCGAAGACGACGTAGTCGAGGAGTTGGCCGTAGGTCTTGGTGGCAACCAAGACGGCGGCCCACCCGCCCTGGATCAGAATGGCGACCGCGGGCACGCGCGATCGGTCGCTCAGGCGCGCCGCCCCGCCGAAGAACACGCCGTCGGCGGCCATCGCCTGGTAGACGCGCGGGGCGGAGAGGATGGCGAGGTTCAGGAAGCCGAACGTGGAGACGGCGATCCCCAACGCGATGAACGTGGCCCCGTGTTCGCCGATCAGGTCGCGCATGACGTCGGAGGCGGGTGCCGTACTCGCGGCGAGCCCCGGAATGCCGAGGACCCGTACATAGACAATGTTGGCGAGCACGTACACCAGGACAACGATCCCAACCCCGATCAGGAGGGCACGCGGCAAGTCCCGGCGCGGCTCACGCATCTCGGCGGCCACGAAATTGGTGCTCTGCCAGCCGCCGTAGGCGAAGAGCACAGGGATCAGTGCCGTGCCAATGGCCGTCACGACGAAGCGGGCAGAAAGGGCAGGAGGGGCAGAAGGGGCAGAGACAAGGTCGGGTGCGGTCCAAAGGAGGCCAACGAAGATCAGGGCGGCCAGGGCGGCGAGCTTGAGGACGGTGAGGATGTTCTGGACGAGGGCGCCGGACTTGATGCCGAGGAGGTTGATGCCTGACAGGGTCGCGATCGCCCCGACGGCGAGCAGCGGGATCGCGCTCGGTCCGGCCCCGGTGAGGTCCGTGGCATAGCTCGCAAAGGTCATGGCGACGGCGGCGATGCCGCCGGAGTTGATCACGAGCAGCTGGGTCCAGCCGTACAGGAACCCCACCAACGGGCCGAGTGCGTCGCGCAGGTAGACGTAGCCGCCGCCCGCCAGCGGCTTGAGTGCCGCCAGCTCGGCAAAGACGAATGCTCCGGCGAGAGCGACGGCGCCACCCAAAACCCACACGCCGATCGTGAGGCCGACCGTGGGGGCGCGTTGGGCTACCACCGCGGGATTGAGGAAGATGCCGGCGCCGATGATCCCGCCCACCACGAGCATCGTGGCGTCGAACAAGCCGAGGCGGCGGGCGTAACCGGTCTTGTCGGGGGACGTCATCGCCCGCCAAGGTGGAGGCTGCCCGCACGGTGCGCAATTGGGGTACCGCGCACCGCCAACGTGTCGTGGGCGCTAGAAGCCGACCGCGATCCCCACCCGTATGATGGGATCCCAGTTCTCGTACGGCGAGTTGTCATCCTGCAATACGTCGAACAAGGCTTCCACGTAGGCGGAGGTGTTCGTACCGAGGCGCTGGACGAACCCGCCGCCCAGGAGGACGAACGGCACCCACACGCGGTCCGACGTGGTGGGGTTGCCGTAGTTGATGTATCGCCCTTCGCCATGCAGGTAGAACTGGGGGACCAAGCGGTAGCGCGCAAACACGGCACCACCGTAGTTGCTCACTGCCCCACCTGGGCCGTCGTAGTTCAAGTACTCGTAGCCGGCCTGGACGCCCACGGAAAGGCGAGGTGTTACCCGGTACCCGACCAGCGGGAACGCGCCAAGCCTGAACGGGTTGCCAAACCACATGGTGACGTAGCCGCCGTAATAGATCGGGCTCACCCCGCTTGCAGTGGCGGCAGAAGACTCCTGGGCACCGGCGCCTATGGGGGTCAGGAAGGCAACGCACGCCAAGGCAACGATTGGGCGGTACATGAGAACCTCTTATGGATTGTACGGAGCGATGTCCGTACCCAATATCCGCGGGAATCCGGGTTGCGCTAGGGTGCCTGCCGGATTGACCGGTTCCAGATGGGGTCGCCCGAGGCGCGCGGGCTGCGCATCTTGAGGCCATGCCCAGGGTTGTGATCGTCGGTGCGGGATTCGGCGGCCTGCAATGCGCCCGCCGCCTGGTTGGGAAGCCGGTGGACGTTCTCCTCATGGACCGGCACAACTACCATCTGTTTACGCCTCTCCTCTATCAGGTCGCCAGCTCGCTCCTCAACCCGAGCGACATCGCGTATCCGGTGCGGACGGTGTTCCGGGGCGCGCGGAACGTCGCCTTTCGGGTGGCGGAGGTGACCGGAGCGGACCTCTCGGCGGGCGTCCTCCGCACCGCTGAGGGGCCGGACGAACCGTTCGACTATCTCGTCCTCGCGACGGGGGCGCGCGTCAACTTCTTCGGGCAGGACACGATCGCGGCCCGGGCGTTCAGTCTGAATACCCTGTCCGCGGCCCTGGGTCTCCGCGATCACGTGCTTCGGTGCTTCGAGGCGGCTACCGCCGCCGACCTGCCCAACCGGCGGCGCCTGCTCACGTTCGTGGTGGCGGGTGCGGGTCCGACGGGCGTGGAATACGCGGGCGCGCTCGGCGAGCTGGTCCGAATCATGGCGGGTCGGGACTACCCGGGCCTCAGCCGGGCAGACGTGCGCATTCTCGTCCTGGAGGGGGCAGAGCGCGTGCTCCCCGCGTTCCCAGCGACGCTCGGCGCGGATGCGCAGCGGCGACTTCAGCGCCTCGGCGCCACGATCCGGACTGGTGTGAGGGTCGAGAGCGCGGATGACCAGTCCGTGACGCTTTCCACGGGCGAGATCATTCCGTGCGGTACGCTCGTCTGGGCTGCCGGCGTGCAACCGAACACGCTCGACGGTGGGCTCGACGCTCCGCGCGGCCCCGGTGGACGCGTCGCGGTGGACGACAGTCTCCGCGTCCCGGGTCGGGACCGTGTCTTTGCCATCGGTGACATGGCCGCGTTCACCCAGGATGGAGGTCCGCTTCCGATGCTCGCCCAGCCTGCCATCCAGGCCGGCCGCGCCGTCGCCGCCAACGTCCTGCGGGATCTCGCGGGCAAGCCGATGCGGTCTTTCCGATACAAGGACCCGGGCGTCATGGCCACCGTGGGCCGGAACGCCGGCGTCGCCCTGATCCGGGGCATCGCCCTCAAGGGCTGGCTCGGCTGGGTCACGTGGCTCGCCGTGCACTTGGTCTTCATCATCGGCTTCCGGAACCGGGTGGCCGTCATGCTTCGCTGGGCGTGGAACTACTTCTTCTACGATCGGCCGATTCGGTTCATCATCGGTAGTCGTTAGCCGATCGCCGACAGCCGTTGGCCGATGGCTGCGTTAGCCGCCATACGAGCGCCACGAAGCCGATCTCGGCTGTCGGCCTCTCGGCCATCGGCATCCTCCTAAAGGATCCTTCACCCCTCGATTTGACACCCCGCGCCGGTCGGGCCAATTTCCCCGTCCCCCCTCAGGAGGTGTTCCCCGATGCGGGAGTATACGAGCGAGAGGATCCGCAACATCGCGGTGGTCGGCCACGGCGCGAGCGGAAAGACCTCTCTGGTGGACGCACTCGCGTTCGTGGCCGGCAGCAGCAAGCGACACGGCTCCGTGAAAGACGGAACCTCTCTCACCGATTACACCCCCGACGAGATCGAACGGAAATACTCCATCAACCTCGCGCTGGCCTACGCCGAGTGGATGGAGACGAAGGTCAATCTCCTCGACGCTCCTGGATACCTGGATTTTCTGGGAGATTCCGTCGCCGCCCTGCATGCGGCCGATGGGGCGCTGATCGTCGTTGGGGCCACCGCCGGTGTCGAGGTAGGGACCGAGTTGATGTGGGAGGAAGCGGCGCGGCGTGGGATCCCGCGGATGTTCTACGTGTCCATGATGGACAAGGAGCACGCCGACTTCGAGAAGGCGTACTCGGACATCCGGGAGCACCTGACGGCCCGGGTGATCCCGATCGAGATTCCGGTGGGCGAGGGTCCCCAGTTCCACGGGATCATCAACCTGTTCTCGAAGCGCTGTCACATCTACAAGGCGGGGACCAAGACCGGCGAGTACGACGAGGTCGATATCCCGGCCGAGTACCAGGAGCGGTTCCAGCAGTACTCCCAGGAACTGATCGAGCGAATCGCCGAGACCGACGACAACCTCCTCGAGCGCTACCTCGGTGGCGAGGAGATCTCCCGGGAGGAGGCGCTCGAAGCCATGAAGCGGGGCATGCAGGCCGGCGAGTTGTTCCCGTTGCTCTGCGGTGCGGCCGAGTTGACCTATGGCATGCGCGCCCTCCTCTCCAAGCTCGTCGAGTTGATGCCCGCGCCCAGCAGCCTCCCACCGGTGGAGGCGGAGCGGTGGGGTGAGCCCGAGCCGGTGAGCGTGCCGCGCACTAACGACGCCCCGTTCCTGGCGCAGGTCTTCAAGACGGTGTCGGAGCCGCACGTCGGCGACGTCTCGTTCTTCCGGATCCTGTCCGGCTCGCTCGCCAACGGGGCCGAGCTCTACAACGCGCCGCGCGACGTGTCGGAGAAGCTCAACCACCTGTCCACCACGCAGGGCCGGGACCGCACGGAAGTGCCGATCCTGCACGCGGGAGACATCGGATCGGTGGCGAAGCTCAAGGACACGCACACCAACGACACGTTGTCCTCGAAGGCGCTCCCGGCCGTCGTGCCCAAGGTGCCGCTGCCCGAGCCCCTGATCGCGCTGGCGGTCGAAGTGCACCAGCACGGCGAGGAGGACAAGCTCTCCACCGCCCTCCAACGGCTGCACGAGGAAGACCCGACCTTCCATCACGAGTACAGCGGCGAGGTGGGCCAGACGATCATGCGCGGCCGCGGCGAACGGCATCTGGAAGTCATCGTCGACCGGCTCAAGCGGAAGTTCGGCGTGACAGCCGAGCTCGCCCGCCCGAAGGTGGCCTACCGGGAGACCTTCAAGGGGAAGGGCGAGGCGCAGGGGAAGCACAAGAAGCAGACGGGGGGTCGCGGGCAGTACGGCGACTGCTGGGTCCGGATCGCACCGCTGTCCCGGGGCAGCGGGTACGAGTTCGCGGACAAGATCACCGGCGGCGTGATTCCCGGGAAATACGTCCCGGCGGTGGACAAGGGAATTCAGGAGGCGTCACAGCGTGGGGCTATCGCCGGCTATCCGGTGGTAGACTTCCGGGTCGAGTGCTACGACGGCAGTTACCACGACGTGGACTCGAGCGAGATGGCGTTCAAGATGGCCGGGATCCTGGCCTTCCGGCACGCCGCCGAGAAAGCAAAGCCGGTGCTGCTC